>JAYRPK010000146.1:0-8285 GCA_041911195.1 Novosphingobium sp.
CAGTGCAATCATGGCCGTCCGACATGGGTGAAATTGGCTCACGGGGATATCGAGAAACTTTTCGGGAGGCGCTGATGCGGTCGATTGCTGGCTTGGTCCTGGTCGCAATGCTGGCAGGATGCAGTGGTGGCGATGGCGGGGGGAAGGCAGGGCCGACCTACGATGCTTCGCTCACGCCGCCGCCGTCGGCCTCCGCCCAGGCGACCTTCTCGCCGGTAGCGAAGATCGCGCTCGATCCGATCCGCCAGGAAGACGCAATTCAGGCGGACCTGATGGGGGTGGGTTGTGTCTTCGTGCCCAAGGGCAACAAGGATACCGACTGGGCACTGATCACCGGAGACGGCGATGCCCACATCAAGCGCAATGGCGCGCTGGTGAAATTCGCCGCCGATGAAACGACCCGCGACATGGGCTACATGTCGCGCGAAATCTACAAGGGCGAGGGGCTTTCGATTCAACTCGCCCATTCCCCTGGCGAACCGACCCCGGCTGGCAACGAAGGCGAGGAACGGGCGGGATCGGTGATCATTCGCGATGCCCGGGGCGACCCGGTGTGGAGCGCCGAGGGTCAGTTCAACTGCGGCGCCTGACGGGGGGGATCATGAAACAACCTCTTTTGCTTATTGCCTTCTTGTTGACGGCGGCCTGCGGCAATGGTGCCAATGGCGATGCCACCCGTGGGCCTTCGGGCAGTACGACGCCGGCAGGGCCGGGCGAGCCTGCCTACGGCCCGGTCGAGGACATTTGGGGCCGCTGGACGACCGGCTTCGAAGTCTCTTCCTTCGCCTTGTGCCGCGATTCCAGCTGCGTTGCGGTGTCCGATCCCGAAACCTGCTGGCTCGACGGAACCAGGGAGTTCTTCGATGCTGTCCGCGAAAGCGGCGTTCGCCAGTTCCGCCAGGGCGGCAATCCCACCTTCCGTGTCCACCTCAAGGGGCGGATCGCCAGGGGGGGACCCTTCGGCCACATGGGGGCGCATGGCTGCCAGGTCGAGGGACAGCAATTGGTAACGATAGACGCCTGGACGGCATCGCAATAAGGCACTTCACGCTCAAGAGGGGGAACTCATGCGTATTCGAATTTCATTTTTGGCATTCACGCTGCTCGCAGGCTGCGGACAAGGCGGAAATTCCTCACCAGGCCAAGATGCTTCATCGCCCGCCGCCAGTGCGGCGACAGCAGCGCGCCTTGAGATCCAGCCAATTACCCCCGCGATTTCCGAGCAGAACGAGCTGGGTGGTGCTGGCTGCACTTTCCTCGCTGCCGGGGCGAGTGACGAAAACTGGGCTGTCGTGACACGCGACGACAACAAGGCCTGGTTCATGACCGGCGGCGCGCTCGTTGCCCTGCACGGGCCCGGCAATCCGGACGCCTCCACCAAGCCGGCGCTCGATCGGTATGACAGTGAACTCTATTCGCTGCGCATCGCGAGGGGCCCGGGCGCGCAAAGCTCAAGCGGCGATACCGACCAGCAGGAAGCGAGTGTCTCGATCCTCGATAAGGCGGGCAAGGAGCTTTACCAGGCCAGGGGAACTCTCACCTGCGGCGGATGACCCTCGCGCAGTATGAAAGTCCCTGTTGCCCTCGGCGGCCCGGCACTGGTCTGGCGCAGGTCCTCAGTCGAAGGATTTTTCAATCCGCAATGGCCGGATCAGGTCAGTTCGCCGGACTGGCGGGGGTCATGTTCCTGACCCGCCCCAGCGGCGGCAATTCGCGCACCGGCACGGCGGCGATCCATTTTTCCAATGCCTCGAGATCCTGCCCTGCGGTTACGAGATCGCGGCCCTGGCGGAACACGGAAAAGCCGTCGCCACCGTTCACCAGGAAGCCGTTTTCCGCGACGCGGTAGGAGGCCTCGGGATCGAGCGGCTTGCCGTCGATCGTGATGTCGAAGATCCGCGAACCCAGCGGCCGGCTCTTGTCGAAGGCGAAGCTGACATTGGCGGAGGGCGAGAAGGTCTGGTCGAAGCTGACGTCGTCGAGCTGCTGTTCGAGCAATGCCTTCAATTGGCTGCCGGAAAGCGTGACGAGCTTGAGTTCGTTGGCGAAGGGCTGGACGGCGTAGATCGCGCCGAAGGTCACTGTTCCGTCAGGGCCCGCCATCAGGTCGGCGCGGATGCCGGTGTTGTTCATCAGCGCGATCTGGGCGCCGGCCGGGCGGGTCGCGGCGAGTTGGGCATCGGCTATCAGGTTGCCGAGCCTCGATTCGTCGATCGCCATCGACGGCTTGGCCGCCGGGGCCGAAACCTTGCCGACCGGCCGCTGCTTTTGCGTCTGCACGGCAGTCACATAGCGCTGCACGATGGCATCGACATCGGGGCGCGGGGTGAAGCTTTCGAACTCCGGCCGCACGGGCACGGGGCCGACGGTGCTGGTATACTGCTCGCTCTGGACCGGCACGTTGCGCGCCGACCGCGCGGTGACGCGGCGGCTGGCTCTGTCGTATTCGAGGTCGATGTCAGTCAGGTATTCGCCCCAGAGGCCGGCGCTGGTGACCAGGAACGGCCGGGCGGGGTCGATCTTGCCGTAATCGCAGATATAGGCCCAGTGGGTGTGCCCCGAAACGACTAGGCTTACCGCGGGATCGAGCCGGGCCAGGACTTTCAGCAAGTCGCCCGAAACGCCGCCGCAGCTGGCGTCGTTGGCGCCAACGGTGGTGTAGAGGCCCTGGTGGATGACCACGACGATGATGTCTGCCCCCTGCCGTTTCAGGCCGGGGATCAGGGCATTGACGGTGTCCGCCTCGTCGCGGAAGTCCAGGCCGATAAGGCCTGCCGGGTTTGCCAGTGTCGGCACATCCCTGAGCGGCATTCCGATCACGCCGACGGTCACGGCATTGCGCCCCTTGCCGAACTTGCGGATGCCAGTCGCCGGAAACAGGGTCTTGCCGTTCTCGGTGACGACGTTCGCGGCGAGGAAGGGAAAATTTGCGCCGGTGAAGCGCTTGTCGATCCGGCACGGCTCGCGCACCGTATGTTGCGCACAGCCGCCATGCTGCATGCGCAGGACTTCCTGCCGGCCGCGGTCGAACTCGTGGTTGCCCAGCGCGTTGAAATCCACTCCGATGCGATTCATCACTTCGATGGTCGGCTCGTCGAGGAACAGCGAGGAGGTGATCGGCGATCCGCCGAACATGTCGCCGGCCGAGACGACCAGCGTGTTGGGGTTGGTCGCGCGATAGCGCTCCACGGCGCTGGCGAAATAGGCCGCACCGCCCACCGGAATGCGGATTTTCCCTGGGGCTGACCCGACATCGACCGACTGGTGCGGCGGCTCCAGATGGCCGTGGAAGTCGTTGAAGCCCAGCACCTGCACCTTGATAGGGGCCTGCGCCGTGGTTTTCGGGGTAGTGGTCGCGCACCCTGCCAGCAGGGTGGGCAGCAGGAGCAGGGCAGCAAGCTTTCGGATCATGCCCTGGATTTGAACCGGCTTTATTGCACTGACAAGACTTTTGCGCCGGGCGCTACACATTGAACTTGAAGTGCATCACATCGCCGTCCTGCACGACATATTCCTTGCCTTCCTGCCGAAGCTTGCCCGCTTCCTTGGCCCCGTTCTCGCCCCCAAGCGCAACGAAGTCGTCATAGGCGATCGTTTCGGCCCGGATGAAGCCGCGCTGCATGTCGGAATGGATTTCGCCGGCGGCATCGGGCGCCTTGGCGCCCTTGTGCACCGTCCAGGCCCGCGCTTCCTTGGGGCCGACGGTGAAGAAGGTGATGAGGTGGAGCAAGTCGTAGCCCGAGCGGATGACGCGGGCGAGGCCGGTTTCGTGCAGGCCCATTTCCTCAAGGAACACCAGCCGCTCGTCCGGCTCCATCGCCACCAGCTCGCTCTCGATCGCGGCCGAGACGATCACTGCGTTGGCGCCCTCTGCCTTGGCCTTTTCGAACACCCTGGCGGAGTGCGCATTGCCCTCGGCCGCCGCGCCTTCCTCGACATTGCAGACATAGAGCACGGGCTTTGCCGTCAGCAGCTGCGCCTGCTTGAACACGCGGGCCTCTTCCTCGTCCTTCGGCACGACCAGCCGGGCGGGCTTGCCGGCCCCAAGCAGGTCCAGCGCCTGGCCCAGCACCGAGGCGATCAGCTTGCTTTCCTTGTCGCCCTGCGCGGCCTTCTTCTGCGCGGCGGGAACGCGCTTTTCGAGGCTTTCGAGGTCCGACAGCATCAGTTCGGTCTCGACCGTCTCGGCGTCCGACACCGGATCGACCTTGTTCTCGACATGCTGGATGTCGTCGTTCTCGAAGCAGCGCAGCACGTGGACCACGGCGTCCACCTCGCGAATGTTGCCGAGGAACTGGTTGCCCAGGCCCTCTCCCTTGCTGGCGCCGCGCACCAAGCCGGCGATATCGACGAAGGAGAGCTGGGTCGGGATGATCTTCTGGCTGCCGGCGATGCTCGCCAGCTTGTCCAGCCGCGGATCGGGCACGCCAACCTGGCCGACGTTGGGCTCGATCGTGCAGAACGGATAGTTCGCCGCCTGCGCCGCCTGTGTCTCGGTCAGCGCATTGAACAGGGTGGACTTGCCGACGTTCGGCAAGCCAACGATGCCGCATTTGAAACCCATGAATCGCTCCGCACTTTCGAGCGCGCGCCCTTAGCGGTGTAGCGACGGATTGACCAGTGCCGTGGCCTAATCCAGCACGCCCGCGGCCCATTGGGCATAGGGGCCGCGCGCCAGCAGGGCCCTTTGCGTTTCGGTGCTGACCCGGTTGATCTCGAGTTGCGGCTTTGCGCCGGGGTGAACCGGGCGGCGCAAGGGGCGAGTGCCGGCGGGCATGGCGGCGATCTCGGCGATGGCGCGGGGCACGTCCATCGGGTCGGGAGCAGTGCCGCCATAGGCGCGCGCCATGGCCTGCTGCATGGCAGGGCCACTGGGCAGGGCGCTTGGCTTGGTCCGCATCTGCGCGACCATCTCGGGATAGCCGGCGGCGTGGCGCGGCTCGATCCGTTCGGCCAGCGCGGAGGTCAGCCGCGCGCGGTTGGCGCCGATGCCGGTGGGAAAGCCGCCGGGCTCGATGATCGTCACTTCGATGCCGTGCGGGGCGAGCTCGTAGGCGATCTGCTCGCTCATCGATTCGACCGCGAACTTGGTCGCCGAATAGATGCCGCCGCCCGGCATGATGATCCGCCCCTGCTGCGAGGAGACATTGACGATCAGCCCGGCCTTCTTCGCGCGCATGCCGGGAAGGACGGCGCGCATCAGCCGCTGCTGGCCGAAGACGTTGGTATCGAAGGACAGGCGGGTCGCCTCCATGTCCTGCACTTCCACCGGGCCCGATATGTTGATCCCGGCGTTGTTGACCAGCACGTCGATCGGCCCGCCGCCCAGCCGTTCGGCCTGCGCCACGGCTCTCGCGACCAGCGCGTCCGAGAGGACATCGAGTTCGAGGATGGTGATGTCCAGCTTCTCGTCGCGCGCCAGCTTGCGCAGCGCCTCAGCCTCGGGGCGCGGCACGTTGCGCATGGTGGCGAAGACCTTCGCGCCCAGCCGGGCATAGTGCGCAGCGCCCAGGTTGCCGAAGCCGCTCGAGGTGCCGGTGATGAGGAAGGTCTTGCCTTTCAGGCTGATTTGCGGGCTTTCCCCGGCGGCAAGCGGCGCGGAAAGCGCGGTTGCGGCCAGTGCTCCGGACCATGCGATGACAGTGCGGCGATCGATGCTGGGCATGATACCTCTCCCGATGGCGAAGAGGGGATGATATGCCGATTTTCAGGCCAGTCGAGCCGCTAATCTTCCTGCTGGCGTAGCGCCACATCGCTCATGAAACGGGCGTCGTCGCCCCTGGCCAGCCATTCCGCCTCGCAGGCGATCGAACCCAGCATGTCGGCGAGATCGTCGAGTTCGTTCTTGGCGTAGTTGCCCAGCACATAGCCGGTCACCCGGTCCTTGTGTCCGGGATGGCCGATGCCCAGGCGCACCCGGCGGAAGTCCGGGCCCAGGTGCTGGTCGATCGAGCGCAGGCCGTTGTGCCCGGCCGTGCCGCCGCCCTGTTTCACCTTGACCTTGAAGGGGGCGAGATCGAGTTCGTCGTGGAACACGGTGAGGGCGTCCATGCCCAGCTTGTAAAAGCGCAGCGCTTCGCCAACCGCGCGGCCGCTCTCGTTCATGAAGGTCGCGGGCTTGAGCAGCAGGATCTTGGTGCCGCCGATACGGCCTTCCTGCAGCCAGCCCTGGAACTTCTTCTGGACCGGGCCGAAGCCATGCACCTCGGCAATGGTGTCCACCGCCATGAAGCCGGCATTGTGCCGCTGCATGGCGTATTGCGGACCAGGATTGCCGAGGCCGACCCAGAGTTGCATGAAATGATTCCCCTAAGCCGAAGGCGGCAGGGGCAAAAAACTCCCCTCCCGCTTGCGGGAGGGGCCGGGGGAGGGCGTGTTAAGCAGCCTCCCCTGACAGGCCCTCCCCTGGCCCCTCCCGCAAGCGGGAGGGGGAATTGAGGAAAGCCGTCTCCCAATGGAGCGGCTTGGTATTTCTTACCCCTCGCTAGCGGGGGTCTGGTTATCGCCTTCTTCGCTGCGCAGGCCCGAAGGGGCAACGATGGTGGCGATGGTGAAGTCGCGGTCGGTGATGCCCGAGGCCGAACCCGCGGGCAGGCTCACATGGCTGATGTGGATCGAAGCGCCGACTTCAAGGCCGGTAACGTCGATCTGCACTTCTTCGGGGATGCTCTCCGGATCGCAGACCAGATCGAGGTCGTGGCGGACGATGTTAAGCACGCCACCGCGCTTGAGGCCCGGCGAGGCGGCTTCGTTGACGAAGACCACCGGCACGTTGACGTGGACCTTGTGGTCCTTCGAAATGCGCAGGAAATCGGCATGAAGCGGACGGTCGGAAACGGGATGGAACGCCACGTCCTTGGGCAGGGTGCGCACCTTGGCGCCGCCCAGTTCGATTTCGACGATCGAGTTGAAGAAGTGGCCAGTGCCGAGCTGGCGAACCAGCAGCTTCTCCTCGACGTGGATCGAGAGGGGTTCTTCGTTGTTGCCATAGACAACGGCGGGGACCCGGCCATCGCGACGCAGTGCACGGGAGGCTCCCTTGCCCGCCCGCCGCGTCTCGGCCGACAGGGTAAGCGTATCGCTCATCTTCTTGCCTTTCGAAAACGGATTTCAGAACTTCGCGGCCCACGCCTCCAGGGATGACCATGCCCGCGAAGCGCGGGCCGTTAGGGGAAATGCGGGGGAATGGCAAGCAAAGGCTGCGATTGCGCCGGCTATTGCACCCGCGTCACCTTGTATCCGCGCGCCGCTAGCAGCGCCACCAGGCCCTCGTTCCCTACCATGTGCGCGGCGCCCACGGCGACGAAGGGATGTTCACCGCTGGCCAGCATCTGCGCGATCTTGTCGCTCCAGGCGTGATTGCGGTTGGTATAGAGCACCGCGCGCAACTCGGGATCGGCCAGCATGCCGCGCCGGGTTTCCGCCTCGATTTTCGTCATGTCGCCCTTGAGCCATGCTTCGGCCAGGCTGGCGCTGCCATCGTTGGCGCCATCGCGCACCACGGATTCCAGCAAATCGCGCTGTTCCTTTTCGGGCAGGGTGTCGAACAGGGAAAGCTGGCCGCGCGCACCTTCGAACTCGCGCACAGGCCGTTGCCCCCAATTGTCCAGCACTTCCTTGTCCACGCCAAACGAGGGGTTGAGACTGTCCGCGCTGGACCCGGCCAGTGTCAGGGCAGCGGCCCAGGTCTCGAGCTTGTGGAACTGGCTGTCGTCCATCCCCGCATGCTCGAGCACAGCGGCCAGGGCCGGGCGCAGCGTCGGATCGATCCGGGCCGAAAGCGGAGGCTGATCGGGCGAACGGCCGAGATCGGTGAAAGTCTGGGTCATCTTTTCCGGATCGGTCAGCCCGGCGACTTCGACCGCGAGCAGGTTCGCCTCTGCCATGGACTGCTTGATGGCGGGGCTCTTCCAGTCCGCCCGCCGTTCCAGGGCGTGGATCGTTCCGAACAGCCAGCCGCGCTCGCCGTGCGAACCCTCGACCAGCCACAAGGCAGGCGTCGCCGGATCGGGATCGGGCAGGCAGGCGCAGAGCAATGTCGCGCAAAACAAGGCCAGGGACTTGCGCATAAAAAAACCCCCTTACTGGATTCGCTGCGAGGCAATCCCCCGAGCCCGCAATTCCTGCTGCACGCTGCCATCTCCGGCAAGATGCCCGGCGCCGACGGCGAGGAACACCGAGCCCGGCATGTCGAGCCGCGCGCGGATCCATTCGGCCCAGGTCCGGTTGCGGGCATAGAGCAGCTTTTCCATCAGCGCCGGCTCTTCCTCGTCGGCGTTCATCAG
>JAYRPK010000147.1:0-8412 GCA_041911195.1 Novosphingobium sp.
CGCCGCGCCGACGATCCGCTCGCCGTCGCAGGCGGCGACCAGCACGCCATCAGGCGCCTCGATGAATTCCTTGAGGTAGTGCGCCTCGTACTCGGCGTCGCCATCGTAGAGATAGGGCCACTCGGCAAACACGGCCATGCGCAGGCGGGCCAGATCGTCGATCGCCGCGAGGATTTCCTCGCCCGTCAGTACGCGGACAGTCAGGCTCACTGGAAATACATGGTCAGCCAGCACCCGACCACGGCAGGCCGCTCCATGCCTTCGACTTCGATGGCGAAGTCCATTTCCTCGCGGAACCTCCCGCCCTCGTCGGGCGTTATGCTGGCGATGGTGAACTTGCCGCGTACCCGCTTGCCCGAGCGCACCGGCTGGACGAAGCGAACTCTTTCCACCCCATAGTTCACCCCCATCCGCAAATTCGGGAAACGCGGTCGCGGCAAGCCGCTGCGCAAGGGAGCCAGCAACGACAGCGCGAGGAAGCCGTGCGCGATGGTGCCGCCATATTCCGTCTTCGCCGCAGCCTCGGGATCGACATGCAGGAAGTTCCAGTCCCGCGTCGCATCGGCGAAAGCATCGATCGTCGCCTGGTCGACTTCCAGCCAGTCCGAGACATAGGTCTTGCCGGTCTCGTCGCGGATGAACTCCTCCACTGCCGTGCTCACAGATCCTCCACCACGTGAAACTTGCTGTAGTCGATGGTTCTCACGCCATCGGCGGCGATGTCGATAATGTCGGTGAAGCGTGCGTTCCAGCGGATGTCTTCTGGTCCATAGGCCCAGCGGCCGTGAATGGTCTGCCCGCTGCTTTCGTCGAAGCCCGAAAGGATCACGACGAGTTCCCCGTCACCGGCATTGGCCGGATCGTCGATCCAGCGGCGCAGGGGGCTGGCATCGTCGATCGGGTGCATGATCGTCCAGCTCAAGGCGAAAACCGGGTTGCTGGATCGGTCCAGCGGCAAGTCGATGAAACGCCGCATGCGCACTCCGGCAACCGCGCTATCGGCGATCAGCGAGAGTTGCGCCTGGGCCGAAAAAATCAGGTTATGCCTCTGGTTGGCGGTCCGCAGCATCAGCGTCGGCACGCCGTCGACTTCCTGGACGACCAGGACATTGCTGAACAGCAGTCGTGAGGTCGGACGGGAAAACCTTGCGAAAGCCAGTCCGGTGACCAGGGCGAAGCTGATGATCCCCAGCGTGATTTCCGCGACCACCAGCCAGTTTGCGTAGGTCGAGACCGGATAGACGTTGCCATAGCCAATTGTCGCGACAGTATGGACGCTGAAGAAGAAATCGCGCCAGAACAGAGACACGTCGGCCCCGTCGTGCGGCACGGCAAGGCCCTCCGGATCGAGCCGGTACAGCGCAGCGAAAAGCAGGTTGAACAGGAAGAAGCCGGTCGTGGACAGCAAACCGAGCCGGGGCCAGCTCATCTGCATGAGCCGGTGGTAGAGATCCTCCCAAAGCTTCGGCTTCACGCCCAGAGGCCGCACGACCATCCTGCCGCGCTGCAGGTAGGCGCGGGCATCGACGGAACGCGGGGACAAGGGTTCGCCTTCTGACATGGTCGCCAGCTATGCCTGCTTGCTCGGTCCTGGGCAATGCGGGGCGCATCGGATTGCACCTTGCGGCGATTTCGCGTAATGCCGCCTTGTCCGCCCCGGCCGCGCAGGTTCGTCCATGACCCTGCCCAAGCCGGGGCTTGTCTTTTCGAGGAATACCCGATGTCGCGTCGCCGCCAGATTTACGAGGGCAAGGCCAAGATTCTCTACGAGGGCCCCGAGCCCGGCACCATCGTCCAGTACTTCAAGGACGACGCCACGGCCTTCAATGCCCAAAAGAAGGGAACCATCCAGGGCAAGGGCGTGATCAATAACCGCATCAGCGAGTACGTCTTCACTCGCCTGTCGCACATCGGCATCCCGACGCACTTCATCCGCCGCATCAACATGCGCGAGCAGCTCGTCCGCCAGGTCGAGATCATTCCGCTCGAAGTGGTGGTGCGCAATGTCGCGGCCGGCTCGATCAGCAAGCGCCTCGGCCTGCCCGAGGGCGAACCGCTGCCGCACACGCTGATCGAATACTACCTCAAGGACGACGCCCTCGAAGACCCGATGGTCGCCGAGGAGCACATCGCCTGCTTCGGCTGGGCGTCGAACGAGGAGATGCAGGACATCTCCGCCATGGCCATCCGGATCAACGATTTCCTCTGCGGCATGTTCGCCGCGATCGGCATTCGCCTCGTCGATTTCAAGCTGGAATTCGGCCGCATCTGGGACGGCGACTACAGCCGCGTGATCCTGGCGGACGAGATCAGCCCCGATGGCTGCCGTCTGTGGGACATGGCCACTGGCGAAAAGCTGGACAAGGACCGCTTCCGCCGCGACCTCGGCAATGTCGAGGGCGCCTACCAGGAAGTGGCGCGGCGGCTCGGCCTGCTCGACGATGCCGAAGGCGGCAGCGAGGTTTTCGACCTTTCGGCGCACCGCAAGCTGCGCGGGAAGTAATCGCCAGCCTTAGCGATAATCGGGCGTTCATCCGCAGCTCTCCATCGGTGCTGCCATGGGAGAATTGATGCGGCGTCCGCTTTCGCTACTGACCCTGCTGGCGCTGGCGCTGCTTTCCGCCTGCGCCCCGCAGGCGCAGCGCATCGCCTCGGTCGCCGCGCCTCGGGAAAAGCCGGACTGGGCCTTCCAGGCGAGCGACGTACCGGTCGATCCCGGCTACCGCTTTGGCAAGCTCGACAACGGCATGCGCTATGTCGTGCGCCAGAATGCGACGCCCAAGGGCACTGTCTCGGTCCGCATGGAGATCGCAATCGGATCACTTGACGAGGAAGACAACGAGCGCGGCTTTGCCCATTTCGTCGAGCACATGGCGTTCAACGGTTCGACCCAGGTGCCCGAAGGCGAAATGGTGCGCCTGCTCGAGCGCAAGGGGCTGGCCTTCGGGGCGGACACCAATGCCTCCACCGATCTGGAGCGCACGACCTACCAGCTCGACCTGCCGAAGAACGATCCGGAACTGCTCGAAACCGCGCTGATGCTGATGCGCGAGACCGCCAGCGAACTGACCTTTACCCCCGGTGCGGTCGATCGCGAGCGCGGCGTTGTGCTGGCCGAGATGCGCGACCGCAATGGCTGGCAGATGCGCAATTTCGAAGACCAGCTCGATTTCCTGTTCCCCCGGGCGCGCTATCCCAAGCGGCTGCCGATCGGTACCAGGCCGACGCTGGAAGGCGCCACCGCCGAAGCGCTCAAGGCCTTCTGGGCGCGCGAATATGTGCCCGGCAAGACCACCGTTATCGTGATCGGCGACATGCCCGCCGAGCAGGTCGAGGCCGCGATCAAGGCAAGGTTCGCCAGCTGGCAGCCGCGCCCCTCACAGGCGCAGCCTTCGGCGGGGCCAGTCGATCCGGCGGACAAGGGCAGGACCGACATCTACATCGATCCGGCCCTGTCCGAGCGCATCACCGCCTATCGCATCGGCCCCTGGCTCGACGAGCCCGACAGCAAGGCGCAGCGGCGCGAGAACCTGCTGCGGCAGATCGGCTATGGGGTGATCAACCGGCGCCTGCAGCGCGTCTCGCGCCAGCCGGATCCGCCGTTCCGCGGCGCGGGTTTCGCCACTCCCGATGCCTTCAAGGCCGGCCGGATGAGCAACCTGGTGGTCGATACGGTCGACCGCAAATGGCGCCCCGGCCTGCTCTCCGCCGCGCGCGAATATGCCCGCGCCATGCGCCATGGCTTCAGCAAGGCCGAGCTGGCCGAACAGATCGCCAACCTGCTCAATGCCGCGAAGAACGAAGCCGCTTCCGCCGATACGCGCAGCAACGGCACCCTGCTTGGCGCGGTCTTCGCCCTGCTGCGTGACGATATAGTGCCCGGAACCCCGCAAGGCTCGCTCGAACGGCTTGAGGCATTCATCCCCGAGATCACCCCGAAAAAGGTGCTCGCCGCGCTGCGTCGCGAAGTGGTGCCGCTCAGGGAGCCGTTGTTGCGGTTCCAGGGCCGCGTACAGCCAGAAGGCGGCGCGGAGGCGATCCGGGCCGCCTGGAACGAGGCCATGGCGAAGCCACTGCCGCGCAGCCGCGATGCAGGCAATGCGAGTTTTGCCTACACTCAGTTCGGCCAGCCCGGCACTGTCGCCAGCGATACGCGCGAGCCTGCGCTCGGCATTCGCCAGCTGCGTTTCGCCAATGGCGTGCGGCTCAATCTCAAGCGTACCGATCTAGAGAAGGATCGGGTCCGGGTTCAGCTCAGTGTGGACGGCGGCGACATGCTCAACACCCGCGAAAACCCGCTGACAACCGAGATGACCAGCTACCTGCCCGGCGGCGGGCTGGGCAAGCATAGCCAGGATGAACTGCAGTCGATGCTTGCCGGGCACACCTATGGCTACGGCATCGATACCACCCCCGAAACCTTCGTCGCCTCGGCGCTGACCACGCCGCAGGACCTGGAGTTGCAGCTGCAATTGTGGACCGCCCTGCTGACCGATCCCGGCTACCGCAAGGAGGGCGAGGTCGAATTCAGGGTCAACATCAACACCTTCTTCGCCCAGATGCGCGCCACGCCCAATGCTGCGCTGTCCAACAGTATCGGCGGCATCCTTTCCGACAACGACCCCCGCTTCACCCTGCAGGAACCCGACGCCTATCGCCGCCTGACCTTCGCCCAGTTGAAAACCGCGCTGAGCGACCGCTTCGCCCGGGGCGCGATCGAGATCGGCATGGCCGGCGATATCGACGAGGAAAGGGCGATCGCACTCGTTGCGCGGACTTTCGGCGCGCTGCCTGTGCGTGAGGCGGAATTCCAGCCCTATCCCGACCAGCGTCAGCGCCAGTTTACCGCGAACCGCCAGCAGCGCGTGGT
Organism: Novosphingobium sp.; assembly: GCA_041911195.1. GTDB lineage: Bacteria > Pseudomonadota > Alphaproteobacteria > Sphingomonadales > Sphingomonadaceae > Novosphingobium. The sequence continues at coordinate 4,871 of JAYRPK010000147.1, forward strand.
CCGCCACACCGGGCCGAAGGACCAGGCGCTGCTGCGCTATACCTGGCCGACCCGCGACGACAGCGACCCGGTAGAGACGATCGCGTTGCAATTGCTGGAACGCGTGGTCCGCATCGAACTGACCGACACGCTGCGCGAAAGGCTTGGCAAGGCCTATTCGCCCTCGGCCAGCAGCTCGCCGACGCATTTCTGGCCCGGCTATGGCACTTTCGCCCTGTCCGCCTCGATCGCCGTGAGCGAAATTCCCGCGGCCCGCGCCGCCATCGCCGAAACGCTGGCGAGCCTGCGCGAAGCCCCGGTGAGTGACGACCTGTTCCAGCGCGCCCGAGAGCCGATGATCGAAGCACACGACAATGCGCTGAAGAGCAATCGCGGCTGGCTGACTCTGGTCGACCGCGCCCAGACCGAGCCTGACCAGATCCAACGCTACCAGTCCTACGGCCAGCGCCTGCGCGCCCTTACTCCCGCTGACGTGCAGGCCCTCGCCCAGCGCTATCTCGGCGCCGCAGCGGGGCTGGAAGTGCTGGTCCTGCCCGAAGGGGTCGATGAACCCCGGCCCTGACCGGCTTAACCCTTCCTTGAAATCCGCCTGCTATTCCCTCCCCTGCGCCGCGGAACCGTGCGCAATCGAAGGGTTAATCACTTGGCGAGCGTGGCAATTCCGACCCCGGCATCGCAACCGGTCGCGGAAGCGAAGCGGCAGGCGCCGCCTGTTGGAACGATCAGCGCGCTCGATTGGCCGTGCTGGGCGGCGCCCTCCATGCTTGCAGCATGGGACGAGCTTGTCCGACGCACCGCCGAACCCAATCCATTCCTTGAAAGCTGGTACCTGCTGCCTTCCCTGCGCGCGCTCGACCCCGGCGAGACCGTGCAGATGCTCAGGTTCGAAATGGACGGCGAACTGTGCGGCATGATCCCCGTTTCGCGCGAGCGGGACTATTACGGCAAGCCGGTCAGGCTGCTTGCCGGCTGGACCCATCCCAACAGCTTTCTCGGCGCGCCGCTGGTCGCCGCCGGGCGCGAGCGGCAGTTCTGGCGCGCCTTGCTGCAATGGGCCGATGGCAGGGGGCGGCACGGACTGTTTCTTCACCTGACGGGCATTCCGCTGGGCGGCCCGCTCGACACGGCGCTGAACCGCGAGCTGGAGGAGCAAGGTCGCCGCTTCGGCCTGGTCCACCGCGAGGAACGCGCCATGCTCGCTTCGGAACAAACGCCCGAAGCCTATTACACCGCCTCGCTTACGGCCAAGAAGCGCAAGGAACTGCGCCGGCAACTCGCCCGGCTATCGGAGCTGGGCGAAGTCCGGTTCGAGCGCGAACACCGGGCTGATGGTCTCCACGACTGGATCGATCATTTCCTCAAGTTGGAAGCGGCGGGCTGGAAGGGCTCCGCCGGTTCGGCACTGGCCGCCTCGCCGGCGACCGAGCAGCTATTCCGCAGCAGCCTGATGGGCGCGGCAGCCCACAGCAAGCTGGAACGCCTAACCCTGACGCTCGACGGCAATCCCATCGCCATGCTTGCCAACTTTATCGCCGCGCCGGGCATGTTCAGCTTCAAGACGGCCTATGACGAAACCTATGCCCGTTTTTCCCCCGGCGTGCTGCTGCAATGCGAGAACCTGCTGCTGCTCGACCGCAAGGACATCGCCTGGGCCGATAGCTGCGCCAGCCAGGACCATCCGATGATCGACCGCATCTGGCGCGAACGCCGCGCCATCGGGCGCTACAACATCGCCATCGGCGGCACACTGCGCCGCGCGCTGTTTGCCCGCCTGCTCAAGGCCGAACTGGGCCGCAACCCCACCGGACTATCCGCATGACTGTCTTCCCGCAGCAGGCCCGCGCGCAGTTCGCCCAGGCCTATCCCGAAATTCCGCATGTGCTGACGCATGGCCTCGGCGCGCACCCGCTGTTCGAGCTCGATGCCCTGGCCGCACTGGCGGAAGGACTGCCGTCCGCCTCGATCGAATACAATGCCGCCGACCAGCCGATCGGCATCGAGGCCAAGCCTGACCCGACCGGCATTCCCATCGGCCAGACCATCCGCCAAATCGGCGAAAGCGGCAGTTGGGCGGCGATCAAGAACATCGAGCAGCACCCGGACTATGCCGAATTGCTGGCCAGCCTGCTGGAAGAACTGCGCGCCGATATCGAGCCGAAAACCGGCCGCATGCTGCACACGCAGGGCTTCGTCTTCGTCACCTCGCCGGGCGGCGTAACGCCCTATCACTTCGATCCGGAGCACAACATCCTGCTGCAGGTCCGCGGCTCCAAGACCATGACCCAGTTTCCCGCCGGCGATTCCCGGTACGCGCCCGACGAAACCCACGAGAGCTATCACACCGGCGGCAAGCGCGAACTGGACTGGCGAGAGGACCTTGGCGCCGGCGGCCGGGAATTTCACATCGGCCCTGGCGAGGCGCTGTTCGTGCCGGTCATGGCCCCGCATTTCGTCCGCAACGGACCGGAGCCGTCGGTATCGCTGTCGATCACCTGGCGCTCGGAATGGAGCTTCGCCGAAGCCGATGCGCGGGCATTCAATGCCATGTTGCGCCGCGCCGGCATGCGGCCCAGCGCCCCTGGTCGCTGGCCCAGCCGCAACCAGGCCAAGGCCTATGGCTGGCGGCTCCTGCGACGACTGGGAGGCTGACGGCCGAAGTAGCGGTAGAACCAGCCGGCGGTCCTGTACCAGGCATTGGCGGCTACGAACCGATTGAAGCCATCGGTGCCTTCGACGACGAAATCGTGCCCCGTGCCGGGATAGGCGCGCAATTCCAGCGGCGCTTGCCGCGCCCTGGCGGCAGCGGCAATCGCCCGCGCCCGTTCGATGGCGCAACAGTCCCCCATCCGGTCCGCATCGCCCGCGAGCAACAGCACCGGAACCCTGATCGCTTTCGCCAGTTCCCCCGGATCGCCAAGCGAGACCGTCGCCGGGTACATGACGACGATCGCCGAAACCTCGTCCTGCCAGGCCGCGGCATGGGCCAGCAGTTGCCCGCCGCCGAGCGAGAAGCCGATCATGCCGACCTTGCCGGGCAAGGCATGCGGCGAAGTCCTGGCGTGCTCGATCACGGCCTTCAGGCCCACTTCCTCCAGCCCGACCAGGTCCCGGCTGTCGACCAGCAGCACGTCATAGCCCAGCGCCGCCATCCGCCGCGCCTGCGCGCGATAGGCGCCCTCGCCGAAGGCACCCGAGACCAGCACGAGCGACAGCCCCTTGCCGGCCGGCGAGAAGTGCTCGTGGCGAACCTCGGTATTCCCCGCGCAGGCCAGCACGGCAAAGGCGAGAAAGGCCAGCTTCCGGAAACGCGATACCACGATTCGATCCGCCGTCAGGCCGCGCTGTGCCCGCGCAGCTCGGTGACCATGTCCCACACCGCGACGAACAGCGCGGCGATGATCGGGCCGACCACGAACCCGCTCAGCCCGAACAGTTCCAGCCCGGCCACCGTCGCGATCAGCACGACGAAATCGGGCAGCTTGATGTCCTTGCCGACCAGGATGGGGCGAAGCAGGTTGTCGATCATGCCGATCACGAACAGC
>JAYRPK010000148.1:0-7421 GCA_041911195.1 Novosphingobium sp.
CAAGCGGCGCTTCACCAAGGTGGGCGAGGTGGCCATCGACTCTGGGACTGCCACGATCATCGACGACTATGGACACCACCCGGTCGAAATCCGCGCGGTGCTGGCCGCCGCGCGCGAGGGGGTGGGCTCGGGCCGGGTGATTGCCGTGGTCCAGCCACACCGTTTTACCCGGCTGCGCGACCACATGGAAGACTTCCAGGCCGCCTTCAACGATGCCGATGTGGTCTATGCCGCGCCGGTCTATCCGGCGGGCGAGGCGCCGCTCGCGGGCGTCGATTCCGCTGCGCTGGTCGCCGGCATCAAGGCGCGCGGGCATCGTTCGGCCCACGCCGTTTCCGGGGCCGACGAGCTTGCCGATGTGCTGGCCGAGACAGTGCAGGCCGGCGACATGGTCGTCTGCCTTGGCGCGGGCGACATCACCAAGTGGGCGGCGGGGCTGGCCGATGCGATCAGGGCGCGGAGGGGCGGATGATGGCCGATACCCTGCCCCGCGTCGCCGGAAAGCTCACCGAAAAGGCCCCGCTCGCACCGCTGGTCTGGTTCAAGGCGGGGGGTGCTGCCGATTGGCTGTTCGAGCCCAAGGATCTTGCCGACCTGCAGGGCTTCCTGCGCGATCTCGATCCCGCGGTGCCGGTCATGGCGCTGGGCCTCGGTTCCAACATGATCGTGCGCGATGGCGGGGTGCCTGGCGTTGTCGTGCGGCTAGGCAAGGCTTTCGCCGCCGTGAAGCCGGTCGATGCAGTCACGCTCGATTGCGGCGGCGGGGCCAGCGGCATTCTCGTTTCCTCCACCGCGCGTGACAAGGGCATAGCCGGTCTGGAATTCCTGCGCTCGATCCCGGGCACGGTCGGCGGCTTCGTGCGGATGAATGGCGGGGCCTATGGCGGCGAGGTCAAGGACGTGCTCGTCGATTGCGACGTGGTGCTGCGCGACGGCAGTGTCGTCACTCTGCCGGTCGACATGCTGCACTATACCTACCGCCATTCCGAATTGCCCGAAGGCGCCATCGTGGTTGCCGCGCGGTTCCGGGGCACTCCGGGCGAGCCCGCCGCCATCCAGGCGGAGATGGACCGCATCTCCGAAAGCCGCGAGGCCTCGCAGCCGCTGCGCAGCAAGACCGGCGGCTCCACCTTCAAGAACCCGCCGGGCGAAAAGGCCTGGGAACTGGTCGACAAGGCCGGTTGCCGCGGCCTCAAGCTGGGCGGCGCGCAGGTGAGCGAGAAACACACCAATTTCCTCATCAACACCGGCGATGCGACCAGCGCCGAGATCGAAGGGCTGGGCGAGCTCGTGCGGCGGCGGGTGAAGGATATGTCGGGCGTCGAGCTCGAATGGGAAATTCAAAGGGTTGGAAGAAAGTGAGTTTGCCGAAGCTTCATATCGCGGTTCTCCTCGGCGGCTGGTCCTCCGAGCGGCCCGTCTCGCTCATGTCGGGCGAGGGCGTCGCAAAGGCGCTGGAATCGCGCGGGCACAAGGTCACGCGGATCGACATGGGCCGGGACGTCGCGATCAGGCTGGCCGAGACCACGCCGGACGTCGTGTTCAACGCCCTCCACGGCGCGCCGGGCGAGGATGGCACGGTGCAGGGCATGATGGACCTGATGGGCCTGACCTATACCCATTCGGGGCTCGCCACTTCGGTCATCGCCATCGACAAGGAACTGACCAAGCAGGCCCTGGTGCCGCACGGCATCCCCATGCCCGGCGGGCGGATCGTCGAGACCTCGGAGCTCTACCAGCGCGATCCGCTGGAGCGGCCCTATGTGCTCAAGCCGGTCAACGAGGGGTCGTCAGTGGGCGTCGCCATCGTCACCAATGACGGCAACTACGGCAACCCGATCAGCCCCGCGGCCAAGGGCCCCTGGCAGGAGTTCGACCGCCTGCTGGCCGAACCCTATGTGCGCGGGCGCGAGCTGACGACTGCCGTGCTGGGCGGCAAGGCGCTGCTGGTCACCGAACTCAAGCCCAAGAGCGGCTTCTACGATTTCGACGCCAAGTACACCGACGGCATGACCGATCACATCTGCCCGGCCGAGATCCCCGACGATGTTGCCGAGGCCTGCAAGGACATTGCCCTGCGCGCCCACAAGCTGCTCGGCTGCCGGGGCGCCACCCGCTCCGACTTCCGCTGGGATGACGAGCGCGGCGTCGAGGGCCTGTTCCTGCTCGAAATCAACACTCAGCCCGGCATGACTCCGCTCAGCCTGGTGCCCGAACAGGCGAGGGCCATGGGGCTGAGCTACGAGGACCTGGTCGAGGCCATTGTCGCCGAGGCGCTGGAACATGCGAAGGGGGCCGAGGCATGAGCGCGAAGGTCAGCCGCAAGAGCCCCTCGGCGCGCAAGGTCGCCAAGGGCCAGGCCAATGCCCGCCGGGCCAAGGCGGCGCGCGAGAAGACCGGATCGCTGATCGGCAATGTGCTCGCCATGCTGCCGTTCAGCGAGGACCAGTTGCAGCGCATGGCGATCGTCGGGATTCTCGGCGGTGCGGCAGTGCTGGCGCTCGTGGCGGCGAACCAGGCCGGAGTGCCGGCCATGGCCCGGGCGCAGTTCTCGCAGGCGGCCTCTTCCGCCGGCTTCGAGGTCCACCGCGTTGAAGTGCGCGGGGTCAAGCAGCTCAACGAGCTCAAGGTCTATGAACGCGCCCTGGCGCAGCGCAACCGCGCCATGCCCGAAGTCGATATCGATGGCCTGCGCGCGCAATTGCTGGAGCTTTCGTGGGTAGAGGACGCCAGGGTCTCGCGCCAGTTGCCCGATACGCTGGTGATCGACGTGGTCGAACGCAAGCCGGTGGCGGTGCTGCGCGAGGGCGAGAGGCTGGTGCTGATCGATGCGAGTGGCAAGCAGCTTGAAGCCGTTTCGGCGGAGCGGGCGCGGGGCACGCTGGTGCTGTCCGGGGCAGGCGCCTACCTGCGGATCGGCGCGCTGACCAAGCTGATCGAGGCGGCCCCGGCGGTGAAGCCGCAATTGCAGGAGGCCGGCTGGGTCGGCAACCGGCGCTGGAACCTGACCTTCAAGACCGGCCAGATCCTCGCCCTGCCAGAGGGCGAGCGGGAATCGGCCCATGCGCTGATGACCTTTGCCCGGCTCGACGGGGCCAACCGGCTGATCGGCGGCAAGGTTGCCGCTTTCGACATGCGCCGCGCCGGGCGCATCTATTTCCGGGTTCCGGGCCGTTCGGAACAGGCGAACAAGCCCCCGGCCGGCCGCAATGCAGCGGAGGAGAAGGACTGATGGCGGCATCGCGCATTTCCCGCGTCTTCGGGGCAGTCAATCTCGGCTCGTTCAGCGTTTCGGCGATCGTGGCGGGGCTTTCCGACACCGGCGAGATGGTGGTGCTGGGATCCAGCACCCGTGCCTCGCAGGGCATCCGGCGCGGCTATGTCACTGATATGGCCAAGGCGACCTATGCCGTGCGCGATGCCATCGACAAGGCCGAGAAGATGGCCAACACCAGCGTTCCCGGCGTATGGGTTTCCTGCACCGGGGCGGGGCTGGCCAGCCAGATCTGCCAGGTGGAAGTCGAGATCGGCGGACGGCGGATCGAACAGGACGACATCGACCAACTGTTGCTTTCGGCGCGCGACGTGATCCAGCCCGACGGGCGCATGGTGCTCCATGCCCAGCCGGCGCACTACACGCTCGATGGCGCCAATGGCGTCGCCGATCCCAAGGGGCTGCATGCCGAGCGGCTGGGGGTGGATATCCACGTCATGCTGGCCGACGGCGCGCCGATCCGCAACATCACCGAGGCAGTGCAGAACGCCCACCTCGATGTCGAGGCGGTGGTCGCCTCGCCGATCGCGGCGGGCCACGCCTGCCTGACGCCCGAGGAGCGCGAACTGGGCGTCGCCCTGGTCGAGATGGGCGCGGAAGTGACCAATGTCTCGGTCCATGCCGCCGGCATGCTGGTCGGGCTGATTTCGATACCCTCGGGCACCGGCGAGATCACCGATGCGATCGCATCCGCCTTCGGTATCCGGCGCTTCCAGGCCGAGCGGCTGAAATGCGTCCATGGCTCGGCCATCGCCAGCCCGGCCGATCACCGCGAAATGGTTCCGGTCAACGCGCCGGGCGAAGAGCAGACCGGCCCGCTGGCCCGCCATGCCGACGAGGCGAACCGCATACCGCGCGCCGAACTGATCTCGGTGATCACCATGCGGCTGGGCCTGTTGATGGAGGAAATATCCAAGGCGCTGAAGGCCCTCGGTTTTTCCGGCAAGAGCGGCCAGCAGGTGGTGCTGACCGGCGGCGGATCGACGCTTGTCGGGCTGGCGGACTATGCCCAGGCGGCACTGGGCCGGCCGGTGCGGGTCGCCACCGCGCCGCGCATTTCCGGCCTTGCCGAACAGCATATCAAGCCGGGCTTCGCCGCGCTCGCCGGGCTGGTGCTCTATGCCGCCGCCGATCCGGTCGATATCCGATCCATCTCCTCTGGTTATCAATCGACCGTTCGCTACGGCAAGATGGGCCTCGTTGGCCGGGTTTACCGGGCGATGCGGGACTATTTTTGAGCCATTCTTCGGGGAAAGTGGCCTGTGGACAAAGATTCGCCCTGCTTTGATTCGGTGAATCGAAGCGTGCAATTGTCACATGTGAAAATCGCGCATTTCCTTGCGTGCCTGCACTGGAGTTCATGATGAGCATCAACATCGGCCCACCGGCAATCGAAGAGCTCAAGCCGCGTATCATCGTTGTCGGCGTCGGCGGGGCTGGGGGCAATGCCATCGCCAACATGATCGCCGCGGAGATCGAGGGCGTCGAATTCGTCGTCGCCAATACCGATGCCCAGGCGCTCAACAATTCGGTGTCGGAAAACCGCATCCAGCTTGGCCCTGACATCACCAAGGGCCTGGGGGCGGGCTCGCGGCCTGAAGTGGGCAAGGCCGCTGCGGAAGAGACGCTGGGCGAAATCGAACGCGCGCTCGACGGGGCGCACATGTGCTTCATCGCCGCCGGCATGGGCGGCGGCACCGGCACCGGCGCGGCCCCGGTTATTGCCAAGGCGGCGCGCGACCGCGGCGTGCTGACGGTCGGCGTGGTGACCAAGCCGTTCCTGTTCGAAGGCACCCGCCGGATGCGCTCGGCCGAGGCGGGCATCGAGGAGTTGCAGAAGAACGTCGACACCCTGATCGTCATTCCCAACCAGAACCTGTTCCTGGTCGCCAAGGCGGAAACCACCTTCAAGGAAGCGTTCCAGCTTGCTGACGAAGTGCTGCAGCAGGGCGTACGCTCGATCACCGACCTGATGGTCATGCCTGGCCTGATCAACCTCGACTTTGCCGACGTCCGCTCGGTCATGGCCGAGATGGGCAAGGCGATGATGGGCACCGGCGAGGGCAGCGGCGAAAACCGCGCGCTCGAAGCCGCCGAAAAGGCCATCGCCAACCCGCTGCTCGATGGCGTGTCGATGCAGGGCGCCAAGGGCGTGATCATCTCGATCATCGGCGGCGAGGACATGAAGCTGCTCGAAGTGGACGAGGCGGCGAACCACATCCGCGAGCTGGTCGATCCGCAGGCCAACATCATCTGGGGTTCCGCCTTCAATCCGGATCTTGACGGCAAGATCCGCGTTTCGGTGGTCGCCACCGGCATCGAGCAGGGCGCGGTTTTGGCCGAAGAGGCGCCCAAGCCGCTCAACCTCGGCTTCGCGCGGGGCCCTGCGCGTCCTTCGATGACAACTCCTGCGGCCGAACCCCTGTTCGAGCGCAGTGTCGAACCGGAGCCCGAGCCGGCAGCCGTGGCCGAGCCCGAACCGGAACCGGTGGCCGAAGCCCATTCGGGCTGGGATGCGGACGAGACGCCATCGGCCGACCCTGCCGAGGAAGTGACGGCATCGTCCGATCTCGACGATTGGGATGACGACGACGGCGAGTCGGACGTCAAGAGCGATGCCTATGCCAGCCTGACGGGTGCCGGTTCGCCCGAGCCCGAACCGCTGGACCTGCAACTGGATCAGGCAGAAGATCAGGACGATGCCGGCAATGGCGGCGGCGACGAACTGCTGCTCGACGCAAGCCGGCTGGCCGAGGACGATGGCCCGGTCACTCCGCTGATCCCCGGCCGCCGCCGTTCGCTGATTTCCGGCGATGACGATGGCGACCAGCCGCAGTCCAGGGGAAGCACGCTGTTCGAACGCATGGCCAATCTGTCGCGCGGTTCGAAGGCATCGGAAGACAAGGACGAAGAGGGCGGCGGCGACGGCGATTCCTCGTCGATCAGCATCCCTCGCTTCCTCGGCCGGCAGAACAATCAATAGACGCTGCCGTTCGCCTGCGGTTAATCGCAACCCGGGCAACGCGATTCGCGCTTTGGCCGCATGGCCGGAGTGAGCAGTGGGAATTGTTATAGCCGTGTTGAAGGGCCGCAGAACGAACGATTGGACCAGGGCGGGGCTGGGTGCGCTGGCCTGCGCAATGGTGGCATGCGCAGCTGCTCCCGCACTTGCCCAGTCTGCTCCCGGCGGGCCTCAGTCTGCACAGCCCAGCGATACCATGCGGCTCAATACCGCGCTGGCGCGGCTCGGCGCAAACCCCCGCGATCTCGGCGCCTTGCTTGAGGCGGGCGAATCTGCGCTTGCGATCGGTGACATCGATGCCGCCATCGGTTTCTTCACGCGCGCCGATCAGACCTCGCCGGGCAATCCACGCGTCAAGGCCGGCCTTGCCAGTGCCTTGGTCCGCAATGGCAATCCGTTTGACGCGATCCCGATGTTCGCCGAGGCAGAACGCACTGGTACTCTCGACCCGTCAGCGGCGCTCGACTGGGGATTGGCCTACGATCTTGTCGCAAACAATCTGACGGCGCAGCGTTATTACCGGCAAGCGATGGCAGCCGGCCCCAATGACGAAGCGGTGCGGCGCCTGTCGCTGAGCCAGGCCATCGCCGGCGACAAGCGCGGCTCGGAAATCACGATCAAGCCCCTGCTCGACCGGCAGGACAAGGCGGCCTGGCGCACCCGCGCCTTTTCATTGGCCATTCTCGGCCGGCCGGACGAGGCGATCAGCGTCGTCAACGCCACCTTGCCGCCCGAACTCGCCGGGGCCATCGCACCCTATCTGCGCTACATGCCGCGCCTGACACCGGCGCAGCAGGCGGCGGCGGCCAATTTCGGCCAGTTCCCACGCGCTTCGGAAATCGGCCAGGACGATCCCAGGGTCGCCGCGCTGGCCACCAACACGCGGCGTCCGGGCCTTGCAGCGGCGGATACGGCGCTGATCCCGCGGGGACAGCCGCTTGGCCAGACCGGCAATGCCCGGGAAAGCCGCGAGGCGCGCCGCGAGCGTGAGGCGCGCGAGGCGCAGGAACAGCGCCGCGCGCGGGAAGAGCGGGATCGCCTGGCGCGCGAACAACGTGATGCGCGCGAACGGCTGGCGCGCGAACAGCGCGAGGCGCAGGCCCTGCGGCAACGCCAGCTCGCCGA
>JAYRPK010000149.1:0-3339 GCA_041911195.1 Novosphingobium sp.
CCGAGGAGCCGACCAAGGCTCCGGTGACGATCATCGCGGTATTGTGCAGCGTGAAACCCATCGCCGCCGCCGCCCAGCCCGAGTAGGAGTTGAGCATCGAGACCACCACCGGCATGTCCGCCCCGCCGATGGGAATGATCAGCAGGAAGCCGATGACGAAGGCGGCGGCAGTGATCACGGCGATGACCCACAGGCCCTGATCCTGGGTAAACCAGCCGATCAGGCCGAGGATCGCCGCCAGCGTGCCGAGGTTGATGACATGGCGCGCGGGCAGCAGGATCGGCGCGCCGCTCATGTTGCCGTTGAGCTTGGCGAAGGCGATGACCGAGCCGGAGAAAGTGATCGCGCCGATGGCGATGCCGAGGCCGAGTTCGACGCGGCTTAAGGGATCGATCAGTCCGGCCGCGCCGACAATGCCGAAGGCCTCGGGATTGAGATAGGCCGCCCAGCCGACCAGCACCGCCGCAAGGCCGACAAGGCTGTGAAACGCGGCCACAAGCTGAGGCATGGCCGTCATCTGGATGCGGCGGGCAGTAACGAGCCCTATCGCGCCGCCAATGGCTATGGCGACGAAGATTTTCGCCAGGGCGCCAAGGTCATATGTCCAGGTTTCGCCATAGAGCTCGGGACGATCCGTCAGGCCGCCAACCACCGGCAAATGCGTCACCAACGTCGTCACCACCGCGATCAGCATGCCCAGCATGCCCATCCGGTTGCCGGTCTTGGCGGAATAGGGCGAACTCAGCCCCCGCAGCGAGAGGATGAACAGAACCCCCGCAACGAGATAGGCCACCAGCGCCCAGGGCGGCATGACGGTGTGTTCCACGTTTATCTCCCCTCCCCGTCAGGGGAGTGGCTGGGGGTGGGGCGCTCCTTCCGCTTGAACATCGCCAGCATCCGCGCCGTCACGGCAAAGCCGCCGAAGATATTGATGCTGGCCAGCACCACCGCGCCCAGCCCCAGCCAGCTGGAAAGACCCTCGCTGGCAGCCGCCGCGATCAGCGCGCCGACCACGATCACCGAGGAGATGGCGTTGGTCACGCTCATCAGCGGGGTGTGGAGGGCGGGCGTGACGCTCCAGACGACGTAATAGCCGACGAAGCAGGCGAGGACGAAGATCGAGAGGATGGAGATGAAGTCCATGGGGTCAGAATGCCTCCGAATTGGCCGATGCGGCAGTGCAAGCCATAACGACGGCTTCTGCTATGGCATCGGGATCGGCCAGGACATCGCGCGCAGGAATACGCAAAACCTGCAAACCGCAGTTGCGCAGCCATTCATCCCGGGCTTCATCGGCGAAAGGGCGGTCACCCATGTCATGGGCAATGCCATCCACCTCGATGATGGTCCTGGCCACATGGCAGTAGAAATCGGCAACCCAATTGCCGGCCGGATGCTGTCGACGAAATTTCAGGCCAATGGGCTTTTGCCTCAGGCGTTGCCAAAGAAGCACCTCAGGCAATGTCATTTCCCGCCGCAGTCGCTTGGCCGCGCGCGCAGCTCGAGGCGTGCCCTGCAGCATCAGCTCCTCCCCTGGAAGGGGAGGTGGCAGCACGAAGTGCTGACGGAGGGGTGACGCCCTATCGAGAGGGGGATACCCCTCCGTCTCGCGCTTCGCACGAGCCACCTCCCCCTAAGGGGGAGGATCGAAAGGGCGCGAATAATCACCCCGCCAATCTCCCGTTCACCACCTTGCCGCCCCGGGTCAGCCGCACCGCATCGCCGATCTCGTCATCGAGCAGCGGTCGCCCCGTATCCTTGTCCCAGAAGGCGGAGAGGAAGTTGTAGAGGTTGTTGGCATAGAGCGCCGAGGCATCGGCAGGCAGCTGCGCCGGGGTGTTCGAATAGGCCAGGATCTTCACCCCATGCCGTTCCACCACCTCGTCCGCCACCGAATGCTCGACATTGCCGCCGGACGGTGCGGCGAGGTCGAAGATCACGCTGCCGGGCTTCATCGACTTGATCTGCTCGTCCGAAACCAGTTGGGGCGCGGGCCTGCCCGGAATCAGCGCGGTAGTGATGACGATGTCCTGTTTCGCGATGTGCGAGGAGACCAGCTCGGCCTGGGCCCGCTGATATTCCTCTGACATCTCCATGGCATAGCCGCCTGCGCCTTCACCCTCAATGCCGGCCACTTCCTCGACGAAGATCGGCTTGGCGCCCAGCGACAGGATCTGTTCCCGGGTTGCCGAACGCACGTCGGTCGCGCTCACCTGCGCGCCCAGCCGCCGCGCGGTGGCGATCGCCTGGAGCCCGGCAACGCCCGCGCCCATGACGAAGACCTTGGCGGCGGAAACCGTGCCCGCCGCGGTCATCATCATCGGAAAGGCCCGGCCGAAGGTGTCGGCGGCGGCGATCACCGCCTTGTAGCCGGCAAGGTTGGACTGGCTGGACAAGACGTCCATCGACTGCGCGCGGGTGATGCGCGGCATCCATTCCATCGCCAGGGCCTCGATGCCGGCACTGGCATAGGCCTCGATCCGCTCAGGCTGTCCGAATGGATCGAGCATGCCGACCAGCCAGGCCCCCGGCGATGCGCCTTCCAGCAGGCCCGGTTCCGGCGCCTGCACGCACAGCACCACGCCGGCATTGAGCATGACGAAATCGAGCGCGCCCACCTGGCCGCCGGCGGCGGCATAGTCGGCATCGGCGATGGCGGCGCCTGCCCCGGCTCCCTGCTCGACGGTGACCTTGGCGCCCAGCTTGATCAGCTTGCGCACCGTGTCGGGCGTTGCGGCAACGCGCCTCTCGCCGCTCGCGCGTTCCTTGAGAACGGCGATGCGCAGCGAGTCTTCCATCGGGAAATCAGGAAATCAGAGCGATAACGATGGCGGTGATGATGACGACTGCGACGGTTCCGATTTTCAGCATGCTCATGAAGCCATCATAGGTGGCGTTCGCGTTCTTCATGTCGTGGCCAGCGGACATTAGGTGTTTCCCCGGTGAGTTTCTGGTTGCTTGGACCCATGTCTCTATCCTGCCGGGCGGTTCGGCTCAAGAGGGCAACCGCCTGCCTTGCCGGCATCTCGACAAACAAGCAGGCTTAATCGGGTCTTTACTCCTTGGCCCTATGCCCGGCCGCCTAAGCAATTTCCGGGTTTGGGGACGCAATGGCCGAGTTCGAGCAGCGCCTGTTGATGCTGATCGACGATGAACCGGCGCAATGCCGGCTGATCACCGCGCTCGCCGCGCGCGAGGGCTGGCGCACATTGATCGTTGGCGATTCGGAAACCGCCATCGCCACGCTCGGCACGCGCCAGGGCATGCAGCTTAACGCCATCGTGCTCGACCAGTGGGTGCCGGGCGACGATGCCTGCGCCTTGATCGCCGAATTGAAGG
>JAYRPK010000150.1:0-6609 GCA_041911195.1 Novosphingobium sp.
ATGCCCAGCCTGGTCTCGCCCTGGTACGAGGAAATGCGCAATGCCCACATGCCGCCGCTCAAGCCCAAGGCGGTGGCGAGGCTGGCGGACTTCCTGCGCGATGTGACGGACGCCCGGCTCGATCTGGTCCTGCCGCGCGGCAAGTTCGACATGGTTACGGAATTTGCCGGCGTGGTCGCCGCGAGCTCGATGTGCCTGCTGTTCGGCTTGCCGCTGGAGCGGGCGGAGGGCCTGTTTCGCGACGTCAACGAGGCGACCCGGCCGGCGGCGGACGGTACGGTCGATTTCAGGCACTTCTTCGCCAAGGTGACCGATTACATCCTGCCCTGCATCGACGCGCGGCGCGAGGCGGGGGCGGACGGTAGCAATGGCCTGATCGACGGCCTGATCCAGTGGCGCTCGCCCGAGGGCAGGGCGCTGGGCAATGGCGAGATCGCCAACCAGCTGGTCTGCGCCATGGTCGGCGGCTTCGAATCCGCCTCGAAAGTCACGGCAGGCGGCATCATGGAACTGTGGCGCAGTGCCGGGCAGCTGGACGAAGTGCGCGCCGACCTTGCGGCCAATGTTCCGGTCGCGGTGGACGAAATGGTGCGCCACTGCGCGCCGGCGCAATACACCTTCCGCACCGCGCACCGCGATGTCGAGGTGGCGGGGACCAGGATCCGGGCCGGCCAGCGCGTCTGCGCGATGATCTGGTCCGCCGCCCACGACGAGCGCGAGTTCGACCAGCCCGAGCGCTTCATCTGGAACCGCAATGCCGAACGCACCCTGTCCTTCGGCCTCGGCCAGCACCACTGCATCGGCAAGCACCTCGCCCTGTTGGAAGTGCGGATCATGGTCGAGCAATGGCTAAGCCGGGTAAAGCGCTTCGATTTCGTCATGGATGAGGCGCGGCGGAATCCGAGTTACTTCCAGCATGGCTGGATCAGCCTGCCGGTGGTGGTGGAGGAGTGGGATTAGCCTTTCAGACTGTTAGTCGAGTCTCGAGACGCTATTGGGCGATCACCCATCTACCGCTGTGAAATCTGTATACGTGGGGCGAGATGCAACGTTCCGCTTCCGCGCAGTCCTCGCGAACGGATTTTGCGAAATCATTGAGCTTCGAACCATTCGGAAGTAGACCGGCGAAGACAAATTGGTCGGAGACAGCGGTGACAATCAGGTCTGGGCCAGCTGACGCAGAAACGCGCGACCAACCTTCAAGGTCGCCGAGCAAGCTGCCAAAATATTCTTCACCCTGATAGGCCGCAGGCTCTGATTTCAGGGCTGAACCATCTGGCAAGGGAGGTAGAAGTTTCCGAGTCTGGTCAATCGCTCGGTTCCAGGCCTCGTCCTCGTTCAGCCCAATTTCCTTAAGCGCTCCCGTTCCGACCAGCGAAGTATGGTCCTTGGAGTCTGAAGCAAGCAACATGTAAAGATCGTCGCCTATTTGGCGTCGATAAACTTGTACACCTGTTTCTTTGCCTTGAGCGCTTTGATCCACCCAATCGACATATTGTTTATTGCGAACTATAAACCGCAATGAACTTACGTCTATTTTTGACGGTTCGAATACGGATTTTTGTACAAAATCAACCTTCATCGATTCGCAGTCGTTTCTGCTTGCGCGATGGCAATAGTTTACAACCCGGTCGAGATATACACTGTAATTTTCATTATCGTTTTTGCCCTGTACCAAGATTTTCATTGGGTCATCAGGGGCCAAAGTCAGCACCCTTCCGGGCATCGCCACCCGTAACCGATTGAGCATGTCATCTACGGTCTCTGAATTGGAAGGTGTCTGGGCGCAGCCGGGTGCTGCGGCTAGCACGGCCAGAAAGTACCAGTAGCGCATTATCTCACCTGTGGCTCACTTCCCCGCCAGCGCCGCCCGCTGCGCCATGCGGATGTTGGCGCGGATCATCTCGGCCTGCTCGGGCTTCAGGAACCCGGCGAAGCGCGGCATGCCGCGCTCCATCAGCGCGCCGCCGAGCACCACCTGCTGGAAGGCGTCCTTGTCGAGCACGATCGCCGATTCCCGCAGGTCGGGCGCGGGCCCGCCGGCCGAGGCCCAGCTCTTGCCGTGGCAGGCGGCGCACATCATCGCCATGTGCTTGCCGCCTTCGGCCTGGACCGGGTCGATCTTCTCGTCCGGGTTGTCGAGCGCGTTGACCGCAAGGTTCGGCGCGGGCCGTTCGGGCATCGCCGCCTTCGCGTCGAGCGCGAAGACATAGAGGCGGCGCGGGCCGGAATAGCGCCAGCCCAGCTTCATCTCGGCATACATGCCCGCCGTGCCGCCATAGCCGGCGAGGATCGCGACATATTGCTTGCCGCCCGCCGAATAGAACGTCGGCGCGGCGATCACGCCCATGCCGAGCTGCTCGCGCCAAAGCCGGTTGCCGTTGGTCGCGTCATAGGCGGTGAACCAGCCGTCCGCCGTGCCCTGAAACACCACGTTTCCGGCCGATGCCGCGACGCCGCCGTTCCACACCGTCGGATTGGCGACGCTCCAGCGCGCCTGCTGGCGCACCGGGTCCCAGGCAACCAGCTTGCCGGTACCGTCGCCCGGCTCGCGCACGGCATTGCCGATGACGATGCCGCCCACCGCCACTTCGTCCTCGCCCGGCGTGCCACGGAAATAGCGCCCGCCAAGCTGCATGGTCGGCACATAGACGAGGCCGGTCGCCGGGCTGTAGGCCATGCGCATCCAGCCATGCGCGCCGACGCCCGAGGGGTAGATCACCGAGGGGCCGTTCTCATAGCGGATGTTGGCGTTCTCGATCGGGCGGCCGGTCTTGATGTCGATGCCCTGGGCCCAGTTCTGCTTGCCGATCTGCCCGGCGGAGATGACCTTCCCGGTCTGCCGGTCGAGGACGTAGAAGAAGCCATTCTTGGGCGCCTGCATCAGCACCTTGCGCGGGCGTCCACCGATGGTGAGCGTCGCCAGGGTCATCTGTTGGGTGCAGTCGAAATCCCAGCTATCGCGCGGGTTGATCTGGTAGTGCCAGACGTACTTGCCGGTGTCGGCGTCGAGCGCGACGATCGAGGCGGTGAACAGGTTGTCGCCGCCACCGGGGCTGCGCTTTTCCGGGTCGTAATCATAGGCATTGGCGGTGCCGACGTAGATGCGGTTCAATTCCCGGTCGAAAGTGATCGAATCCCAAGGGCCGCCGCCGCCGCCCTTGCCGAAGCCCCCGACCAGTTCCTGCGACCAGGTCTTGGCGGCCATTTCCATGACGGCATCGCCCTTGTTCTGCTCGGCAGTGCCGGGGACGACATGGAAGCGCCAGAGCTGCTTGCCGGTGGCCTGGTCATAGGCAGTGACATAGCCGCGCATGCCGAAGTCCGCGCCGCCCTGGCCGATGATCACCTTGCCGTTGAAGGTGCGCGGGGCGCTGGTGATGGTCTGGCCGCCTCTGGGATCGGTGGTCTCGACTTCCCATAGTTTTTCGCCGGTGCGCGCATCGATGGCGAACAGGCGTCCGTCGAGCGCGGCGGAGAAGATCTTGCCGTTGTCATAGGCGACGCCGCGGTTGGCGCCGAAGCCGAAGTTCATCTTCAGCGGGTTGTGCTGCCAGGTCTTGGGATCGAAGGTCCACTTGAGCTCGCCGGTCGCGCCGTCGACGGCATAGACCTTGGCATAGGCGCCGGTGAAATAGAGCATGCCGCCGACCGCAACCGGCGCAGCCTCGAGGCTGGCCTCGCCCGGCAGGTCCAGCGAGAAGGCAAGGCCCAGCCGCGCGGCATTGGCCGGGGTGATCTGGTTGAGCGTGGAATAGCCGGTTTCGTTGCTGTCGCCGTTGACACCGACCCAGTCCGCGCCGGAGAGGGGCACTGGTGCCAAAAGGGTGGTCGCCGCGCCTTGCTGCCCCACCATTGCGGCCAGCGCCGCCACTCCGATCCATGCCCATGACTTGCGCATACCTGCTCCCTTGAATGCCTTTGCTGGCTCCTTGCCTTTGCCGCGCGGAAGCTGCAAGCATTGACGCAACAAGGAGAGGACAGTGCCCACAGTTGAAACCATGCGCGGCGCCCTGGATACGGGTTCGCTCGGTCGCGTGCTGATGCACGAGCACATTTTCCTGGTCGATTTCGAATATGTCGAGAACTACCGGCCGGACTGGAACGAGGATCAGGCCGTGGTCGAGGCGGTCGAAGCGTTGGACGGGCTGAAGGACCTGGGCATCGATACGATCGTCGACCTGACGGTGCTCGGCCTGGGCCGCCATATCAAACGGATCGCCAGGGTCGCCGAAAAAACCCGTATGAACATCATAGTCGCCACCGGCGCCTACACCTTCGATACCGCTCCGCACGGCTTCGAATACTGGGGGCCGGGGCTGATGGTCGATTCCCCTACCGAGCCGCTGGTGGACTGTTTCGTGCGCGATATCACCGAGGGCATCGCGGGAACGAGTATCAAGGCCGGCGAATTGAAGTGCGCCATCGATGCACCTGGCCTCAAGGCCGGCGTGGAGCGGGTCATGCGGGCGGTGGCAAGAACCCATGTGATCACCGGCGCGCCGATTTCCGTCCACACCGCCCCGGCGCAGGAGACCGGCCTGATCGTCCAGCAGGTGATGGAGGAAGAAGGTGTCGACCTGCGCGACGTGGTGATCGGCCATTGCGGCGACACCACCGATATCGATTATCTCATGCGCCTTGCCGACAAGGGCTCGATGCTCGGCATGGACCGGTTCGGCGTCAGCTTCGTCTGCTCGACCGAGGACCGGACGAAAACCATCGTCGAACTGGTGCAGCGCGGTTATGCCGACCAGTTGGTGCTTTCGCACGATTGCGCCTGCTGGTCGGACTTCTTCCCGAAGAACGAGTTGTACGCCCAGTACATGCCAGAGCACAATTACCGGCACATCTGCACCAACGTCGTTCCCGCCCTGCGCGAAAGCGGGGTGAGCGAGGCCGATATCGACCGCATGTTCGTCGACAATCCGCGCCGTCACTTCGAAGAAGCGGCCAAGCGCTTCGCAGCGCGCCAATAGGGAGAAGACAATGTCCGAAGACCGTATCGCCGCGCTGGAAGCGCAGGTCCACTACCTGACGGACCGCCAGGCGATTTACGATGTGCTGACCAGCACCTCACGCGGCAACGACCGCTTCGATGTCGACCTGATCAGCGGCGCCTATCACGAGGACGGCATCCACGAGCTGGGCATGAACCAGATTTCAGGCAAGGCCTATGGCGAGCACGCCAACCACGCGCACAAGAACATTGCCGACGCCAACCTGCACAATGTCACCATGCACCGCTGCGATATCGACGGCGATGTCGCGCATGCAGAAAGCTATGTCATCGGCCTGTTCCTCGATCCCGGCGGGCAGACCGCGCGCATGCTTTCCGGGCGCTACATCGACCGGCTGGAGCGGCGCGATGGCGCGTGGAAAATCGCCCTGCGCCGGGCCACGGTGGAAGTGTGCATGGAAGGCAAGGCAATCCTGCCCAATGGCCAGACGCTGCCAGGCTCCGGCTACCTGCGCGGCGACCGCGACCGGACCGATCCGTCCTATGAGCGCCCGCTGACGTTGGACAAGGGCGGCCGCTGGTAATCAAGGCATGAGCACGACTGCCGATCCCCTCGCGACTCTCGCGCGCGACACGCTTGATCTCGAACGGCTTGGCGAAACGCACTTCCGCAGCCATATCGCCCGCGACAATTCGACAGGCACGGTATTCGGCGGCCAGTTCCTCTGCCAGGCGCTACACGCGGCGGCGCGGACCGCTCCGGGCTGGCCGGCGCATAGTTGTTCCGCCTATTTCCTGCGTCCCGGCGCGGTAAACATGCCGATCGACTATGAAGTCGAGGTGGTGCGCGATGGCCGGAACTTCGCCAACCGCCGCGTCGTCGCCCGGCAACAGGGCAAGGCATTGTTCGACATGCTTTGCGCCTTTCACGCACCGGGCGAGGGGCCATCGCACCGCATCGAGGCGCCGCAGGGCATCCCCGCGCCGGAAGAGCTGCCCGATATCCAGGACTGGCTGCGCGCCAATGGCGACCGCATTCCGCTTGAGGAAGTCGATAGCTACTTCCAGCCGCTTCCAATCCAGTTCCGCCTGCTGGACGCCGCGCGTACCTATCACCTCGAAGGCGAGCCGGAGCCGAAACGCGGCTACTGGCTGAGATTGCCCTCGGCCGAGGGCGTGCCGGACATCGCCGATCACTTGCCGCTGATCGCCATGGCATCGGATTTCTTCGTCGGCCCGGTGGCAACCGCGCCCTTCACGCCGCCATACCCCCGCCGCATGCCGGTTTCGACCGTCAGCCACCAGATGACTTTCCATGCCCCTGCGCGGGCGGACCAATGGCTGCTCTATCTGGTCGAAAGCCCCTGGGCGGGCGATGGACTGGGCCTGACGCGCGGCCTGCTGTTCGATCGGGCAGGGGCGCTGGTGGCCACCGTGGTGCAGGAAGTGGTGATCTTCGCCTAGGCGAGAACCGAGCGGTCGATCTCGCTCACGCTCTTTACTCCCATCATTCCCATGGCCGCGCGCATTTCGTCGGCCATCATGGCCAGCATGCGTTCGACACCCGCACCGCCGCCCGCGCCCAGCGCCCAGGCCCAGGCGCGGCCGAGCAGCACGCCCCTGGCGCCCAGCGCCAGCATGCGGATGAC
>JAYRPK010000151.1:0-10743 GCA_041911195.1 Novosphingobium sp.
CGGCGCGCTTCACATCGATAATCCCGGCGAGAAGAGCAGCCTCGACGTCACCAAGCCGCTCACCGGCGCCATCGATGGCGCATTCTTCGGCCCGCAGGCGGCCGAAGTCGGCGGCATCTGGTCTCTGCCGGTGGGGATGGACGGGGATGGGTGGGTTTCGACGAGCGTCGATGCCTTCGCGGGGCAGAAGCAGGCGCCGTGATCTCTGCGCGCGGTGCTCATTATCGGCCGTTCCGGAGACTGGCGGGTGGCACGGCTGGCCTTCTTGCGGCTTGCGCCGCGGGATTGCCGCCCGCGCAAGCGCTTGCGGAAGAACCCCAACCCCAATCGATCCGCGTCGAGAACCTCTCCGCCCAGGACGTTCTCGCCATTGCCGGCGAACTGGTCGATGCCGGGCGCTATGACGAGGCGATCACGCTGCTCGACCGGCTGGCGGCGGACGGCCTGGGCGGGCCGGAGCGGGACTTTCTCGACGGGATGATCGCCATGGCGCGCAAGGACTACGCGCGGGCCGAGGCGATGTTCCGCAAGATCCTTGCCGGTGATCCCAAACTGGTCCGGGTGAGGCTGGAGCTCGCCCGGACCCTCTTTCTGGAAAAGAAGGACGAGCAGGCCGACTACCAGTTCCGCCTCGCCATCGCCGAGCATCCGCCCGAAGCCGTGGTGCGCAATGTCGCCCGCTTCCGCGAGGCGATCCGCGCGCGGCGGGCCTGGCGGTTCAACCTCGAGCTGGGCCTGGCGCCCGACAGCAACATCAACTCGGCCACCGACCAGGAGCGGGTCGAAGTGCTCGGCCTGCCGTTCCGGCTTAACGAGGACGCAAGGGCGCATTCGGGCGTGGGCTTCTTCGCCGCCGCCGATGCCTCGGTGCGGCTGCGGCGCTTCCACCAGGTGCCGGTTTACCTTGGCGCTTACGGTCGGGTGCTGCGCTATGGCGATGCACGCTTCAACGACATCTATGCCGGCGGCGAGGCGGGCCCCGAATTTCACCTGTCCGGGGGCCGGCTGCGCGTCGCGGCGACGGGGTTTGCGCGCTGGTATGGCGGCCGGCACCTCAACACCACGGTGGGCGGGCGGCTGCATTACGATAAGGTGATCGGCGGCAGGACCGGGATCGAGGCGGCGCTGGCCGTGCGCCGCAACGCCTATTCGGGCCGCGACGACGTCGACGGCTGGGACGTGGAGGCGAGTATGGCCGCCAACCGGGCGCTGTCGCCCAGCATGGTGGGCTTTGCCTGGGCATCGGTGCAGCGATCCATCGCCCGGGACCCGGGCCAGTCGAACTGGCAGGGCCGGATCGGGCTGGGCCTGCTCAAGGAACTGCCCTGGGGCCTGCGCCCGCAAGTGACGATCGAGGGCGGCCGCCAGGTCAACGATGCGCCGCTCGGCCTGTTTGGCAGGGCGCGCAAGGACTGGCGCATGCAGGCCAGCGCCAGCATCTACAAGCGCGACTGGAACCTGATGGGCTTCGCCCCCTCGCTGCGCCTCACCTGGTCCAGGACATTCTCGACAATCGCCCTCTACGACCAGAAGCGCCTGCGCGCCGAAGTGGGCATGGCCAAGGCATTTTGAGCCGCTCCCGGCTCAAGACATGGAATTCGCTCTGCCCCCTGCGCCGGCGGACAAGGTTTTCGCCGAGTGCTCGATCGTTTCCTTGAGCTCGAAGGAAATCACCACGCCGTTTTCCAGCAGGCTTTCCAGCAGGAAGGAGAAGGCCTCTTCGTCGCCGCGTTCGGCCAGGGCAGCAAGCAGCGCAGCGATGAGGTCGAAGCCTTCGGACCAGAGGGACCGGAATTCGTCGAAACAGAGCGCATTGGCTGCATCGCCTGCGCTGCGGCGATCGGCGAAGACCTGGAGCCTGGCCTCGCTCGCCACGCCGCGTAGGCGGTTCTGCGCCTCGGCAATCAGCGGGATCATCTTCATGGCGAGGTCGAAATGCCCGGCGAGCGGCACCTCCCCCTGCGGCGGGCCGAGGCGGAGGGCCTGTGTGCTGAGCTGCGCGATCTCGCGGCCCGAGGGTGTTTGCGCGAACTGTGCAGCCAGTCGCTCTGCCAGGCTGGCGCTGGACGGGCCGGAGGAGGGGGCAGTGATGGCGCCTGACAGGGTGTCGGCTGCCTGGCGAAAGAAGCTGCCGATCTCCTCACGGTCGAACCCCGCGGCGCGCAGCACGTCGCCGGCGCTCTTGATCACCTGCTGCGCGATGGCCAGCCTGTCGGGTTCCTCTTCCGTCATGAGAGCTCCATAGGCCACGGCTCGCGCGGGAACAATCAACGCGGTGGCGATGTTGCGCTTGGGGGCACAAAGGCGTTATCCCTCGCGGAACCCACAAGAGGAGAGCGATGATGGCGAGCACCCAAGGCGTCGGCGCGGCACGCGCGGCTGCGAAGATTCCCCCGGCAGAAGAGGCGGTCCTCTACGAGAAGGACCCCAGGACCAAGATCGCCACCATCACGTTCAATCGCCCCAACGATCTCAACGCGATGAGCATCGACATGCGGTTGCGCTATTCGGACCTCATCCACCGCGCCAATGTCGACGATGAGGTCAAGGTCCTCGTCATTCGCGGCAACGGCAAGCACCTAGGCGGGGGCGGCGACCTGCCCGAGCAGGCCGACATGCTGGGGGTCAACAAGCCCTCGCTGCTGCGCGAGTTCCGCATCCGCGAAGACGAGGGAGTGAAGTACCCGCCGGGCGATTCCTACCGCTACCTCGCCTCGCTGGTGCAGCTTTACGGCAACGCCGCCGGGGGCAACCGGCCGCTGCAGGAGTTCAAGAAGATCTCGATCCTGGAATGCAAGGGCTACGTCTACGGCTGGCACTTCTACCAGGCTGCGGATGCCGATCTTGTCATCACTTCGGACGACGCGCTGTTCGGCCATCCCTCGTTCCGTTACGTCGGCTGGGCGCCGCGCATGTGGCAGTGGACGACCATGATGGGCGTCAGGAAGTTCATGGAAATGGTCTTCACCGGCCGGCCCTTCACTGCGCCGGAGATGAAGGAGCTGAACTTCGTCAATAGCATGGTTCCGCGCGACCAGCTGGAGGCGGAAGTCGAGAAGTATGCCCGCGCCTGCTCGCTGTGCCGCCCCACGGATACCGTGATGATGCAGAAGACCTTCTTCGAGGTCTACAAGCAGGACCAGGGCGAGTACAAGGGCTCGATCATTGCCGCCTGGCTGGAGAGCATGCTCGGCCAGGTCAAGGACGAGGACCAGCTGGCGCTAGGCGACGAGACCTTCGACCGCGGGCTGAACAATGCGGTCAAGGACAACGACGACCTGTTCCCGGCCGATTGGCGGCTGAGCTTTGGTGGGCGCAAGAAGCCGTAAGAGCAAATTCAATTCTTCCGTCACCCCGGGCTTGACCCGGGGCCCCGCTTCCTTTCGCGACGTAGCAGAAGAAAAGCGGAGTCCCGGGTCAAGCTCGGGATGAGGTTATATTGGTTTAGTAATCGGAGCGATTGAGCAGGTGGACTGGTTCGACTGGATCGAAGGCGACATCTACGGGATGGAATTTCCCACCCACCCTGACTCCTTGCACGCGGCTGGTCCGGAATTCCTCACCCGCGCCTTCCACCGCACCGGCGCCTTGCCGGAAGACAATTCCGTGGCCCGGATCACCCGTTTTGAAGGTTGCCCGCGCGGCAGCACCGGGCGCAAGGCGTTCCTCTCGGTCGAATATGCCAAGCCCTCGCCGGAGCTGCACAAGGACCTGTTCGTCAAGTTCTCCCGCGCCTTCGACGATCCGCTGCGCGACAACCAGCGCTACGAGATGGAACTGGAAGCCCGCTTCGCCGCCGTCTCACGCGCGCCGGGTTTCCCTATCGATGTTGCCGCCTGCTATTTCACCGAGTTCCATCACGAGAGCGGCACCGGCGTGCTGATCACCCAGACCATCCCTTATGGCGAGGGCAGCATCGAGCCGCATTACGAGAAGTGCCTCGATTGGGAGATCCCCAACCAGCTCGAGCACTACCGCGCGATCATCGCCGCCAACGCCCGCCTTGCGGGCACTCATGCCGCGGGCAAGCTGCCCAGCTCGATCGCCGAAAGCTTCCCCTTCGATCCGGCCAGGGCCGAGGCCGCCGATCCCATCCGCTACGATGCGCAAAAGCTGCGCAACCGCGTCTCGCGCTATGCGGAGTTCTGCGGCAACTTCCCGCAGCTCCTGCCCGAGAACATCCGAAGCGGCGAATTCCACGCCCGGCTGATGGAGGAAGTGCCCCGCTTCCTGGAGCACGAACAGGCGATCAAGCACTGGCTCTACAGCCACCCGTCCTGCATCGTCTTCGGCCACTGGAATGCCAACATCGACAACGCCTGGTTCTGGCGCGACGTGGCGGGCGTGCTGCATTGCGGGCTGATCGACTGGGGCCGGGTCGGCCAGATGAATGTCGCCTCGGCGCTATGGGGCAGCCTCAGCGGCGCGGAAAAGGACCTCTGGGACAATCACCTCGACGAGCTGCTGGAACTGTTCTGCGCCGAATTCGCGAGGGCAGGGGGGCACGGGCTGGACCCTCGTGAAATTCGCCTGCACATGGACATGCTGCAGGGGCTGCTGGGAATCTGCTGGCTGCTCGATTCCGTGCCGCTCATCCTGCGCGCGGTGCCGGATCTGGAGGCCGCGAAAGATCGTTTTGACGAGCGCTTCCGCACCAGCGAGCTGGCCCGCACGCAGCTCCACATGCTGACGATCTTCATGAACCTTTGGGAGACGCACGATCTGGGCGGGAGCCTGGAGACGGTGTTGGGGCGCATCGGCGCTAGCTAGGCTTCGGCTCCCTGGGCCATCTGTGCGTCGGCCGGGTCAGCATGGTCACGCCGTTCTCCACGTCGCAGACCTCAGCCAGCGCCTGTGGCAGCCGGTCCATTTCCGGCTTGGCGAAGGCGTCGATGGCCATATCGACGCTGGGGAACCAGCACTCGTCGATGCACTCGTAGGGAAAATCCACCGGCGGCCCATCGACCGTGTTGTTCATCGCCCAGCGCTGCGCGCCGAGCGCCGGGGCGACTTGCCTGCACAGCTCGCCATAGGGGCCTTCAAGGAACGCGTCGAAGTCCTCTCGCGAAACGCCCTCCTTGCGGCGCAGAAAGCGGAACACCGAAGCCTCGCCCACTGGGCCGTCGACGAAGCGGGTCTCCTTCGACCAGAAGCTGAACAGCGGCGTCAGGCGATCGAACACGCGCAGTTCGTCCTGGTCGATCAGCGCACGCTGTTCCTTGGTGAAGCCCTTGCCGTAAAAGGTGTCGAGGTCCTGCGCCTCGGCGGAGCTGACGCCGTCGTGCTCGGTGGAAACCGGCAGGCCCGCCGCGCGCGGATCGTCGACGCGGGTGTTGTAGCGCATCCAGTCGATCGTGCCGTCCATCGCCGGGAACTGGCTGGCGAACACCGCGTGGCTCTTCCAGGTGCGCGGCCAGTCTTCCCAGGCGACGTTCTTGGCGCGGCGCGCGAGGTAATGCATCTTGTAAGACATTTTGGGGGCACTCCTCTCGGGATTATTTTTGCGAGTTGTCGGGCAAAGGTTCGACCTTGGCGAGAAAGTTCCCGATCCATGCCAGCAGCGAACCGTGCCCCAGCGATACCCCGATCGATTGTTCGCGAGTCAGCGCCAGCGCGACGCCCGATGCCAGCAGGGCAAGCCCGTCGCAGTCCAGCGGGGCCAGGCCCTGGCCCTGCGGCAAGGCCCGCTCGACCGCCTGGGCCTGGATCCGCCGCGATTCCTCGATGAACAGGGTCACTTCGCGCCGCAGGCCCTCGATCCTGTGGGCCAGCGCCATGAATTCCGACACCAGCCGGGAATCGGTGGTGTGAATGCACACGTCCCACAGTTCCCGTATCGGCGTGGCGCATTCCAGCAGGCCGCGCATCCGGTCCAGCTCGCGCCGCGACATGCGCCGGAATGTCTCGACGATGAGATCGTCCATGGTCTGGAAATAGTAATATACCAGCCGCTGCTTGACCCCGACCCGCTCGGCCACCCGGCGCGAGGTCAGCGCGCCATAGCCTTCTTCCAGCAGCACGGCCTCGGCCGCGTCGAGCATGGCCAGCCAATTGGCCGATCCGGCCGGTCCCATCCGCCGATTTGCCGAAGTGCGCGTCATCGTCTCCCCGTTCGCCCTGCCAAGCCCGTTGCCCCCTTTTCCCCATCGGGCCGATGGGAGCAAGGCCTCTCGCCTGCCATCGCAGCGGCGGCATGCATGGATTGACGGTTCGCGCACACCGTGCCAACAAAGTGACGAACACGTGTCAGGCGGGAGAGAACGAGTATGGCAAAGCGGCTTGAAGGCAAGGTGGCGATCGTCACCGGTGCGGGCCAGGGCATCGGCGCGGCGATTGCTGTCGCCTATGCGGCAGAGGGTGCGAAAGTGCTGATCACCGGGCGCACCCAGAGCAAGCTCGATGAAGTGGCTGAGACGATTCGCGCGGCGGGCGGCACCTGCACGCCGCTGCAGGCGCTGGCCGGGGTCAAGGCCGATGCGGAGAAGACGGTCGGGCGCGCGATTGCCGATTGGGGCCGGGTCGATATTCTGGTCAACAATGCCCATACCTTCACAGATTTTCTCGCCATCGAAGATCCCAAGATGGAAGAGAACTGCATGGTCGACTTCCAGTCGTGCTTCTTCGGCTCGCTGCAACTCATGCAGTTGTGCCACCCGCACATGGTCAAGCAGGGTGGCGGTTCCGTCATCAACATGAGCTCCAGCTATGGCATCCGCTGCGAGCCCGGTTTCCTCGCCTATGCCGCCAGCAAGGAGGCGTTGCGCACGCTGACCAAGACCGCGGCCAAGGAATGGGGCAAGGCCGGCATCCGGGTGAACACGGTGCTGCCCAGCGCGCTCACGCCCAAGTCGATCTGGTACCTTGAGGAGAGCGGCACTTACGACCTTGAGCTGTCGAAGGTCGCCATGGGCCGCTTCGGCACGCCCGAGGATATCGCGCCGACCTGCCTGTTCCTCGCCAGCGACGAATCGAACTTCGTCACCGGTCAGACCATCGGCGCCGAAGGCGGCGCGGTGATGCTCTGACACGAGCGGCGAAGGAGGGAGATTGACCATGAAAAAGTTCATCAACCACGTCGACCACGTCGCATGGCTGGTCCGGCCGGAAAACCTCGATGCCCACATCGCCCAGATGGAGCGCGTCACCGGCGCCACCCTGCGCCGCTTCTCGCGCGCCGACATGGGCTTTACCATGTGCATCAGCTGGGAAGCCGGCCTTGAAGTGGTCTGCCCGCACGAGGAGCGCACCGAGTTCAACACCTGGCTCTGGGCCGAGCTGGAGACCAAGGGCGAAGGCGTCACCTCGGTGGTCTTCGGGGTCAAGGACCTCGACTGGCACAAGCAGCGGCTGGAGAAGATGGGCATCCCGGTCGGCCCGCTGATGGACGACCACGAGACATCCCCCTGGCACGACCAGCTCGTGCTGTGGGAGCGCGTGGTGGGCGAGCAGGTGATCAACACCAACATCGTGCTGGGCGATATCGACTACAGCGACGAAGTGATCCCCTTCGGCGATTCCGACCGCCCCTTCACCAACAAGTAGAACCACAAGAAGGAGACGCCGCGTGGCGATCGCCGACGTATCGGGCAAGTCGATTGCCGAGCTGATCTCGCTCAAGGGCCGCGTCGCGGTGGTCACTGGCGGCGCGCAGGGGCTGGGCCGGGCCATGGTCGATCGGCTGGCCGAGGCAGGCGCCTCGGTCCTGATCCTCGACCTGCGGGCCGAGCAGGCAGAGGCGGCAGCGCGGGAAGTGAGCGCGGCCAGTGGCTCGCGCGTCATCGCCGCCACGGTGGACGTGACCGACGAAGCTTCCGTTTCAGCCGCCGCCGACCGGGCGGTTGCGGAGCTCGGCGGGCTCGATATCTGGGTCAACAATGCGGGCCTTTATCCCAACGTGCCGATCATGGACGTGGCGATCGAGGACTGGGACAAGGTCATGGACGTCAACCTGCGCGGCGTGTTCATCGGCGGGCGGCAGGCAGCGCGGCGGATGATCGATTCTGGCGCAAGAGGAGGTCGGGGTGGCGGGGTCATCATCAACACCGTCTCGACCGCCGGCTTCAAGGGCGTCGCGCCCGGAGTGACATCCTATGTCACCTCCAAGCACGGCGTGCGCGGCATGGTGAAGCAGATGGCGCTGGAACTCGCCCCCCACAATATCCGCGTGCTGGGCATCGCTCCCACTTTCTGCACCACCGAAGGCAACATGGCCGCGCTCGCCCAGTTGCCCGACCGCGTACGCGAGGAGATCTCGGCGACCCTGTCCTCGCTGCTCGGCCGCGTCGGCGTGCCCGACGACATCGCCCGCGCCGTGCTGTTCGCCGCCTCGGACATGGCGATGTTCATGACCGGCAGCACCCTGCTGGTCGATGCCGGCGAGACGATCTGACGGCGCCGGCCATGAAAATCCTGATTTCGGGAGCCAGCATTGCCGGGCCGGCCCTTGCCTGGTGGCTGCACCGGTTCGGCATTGAAGTCTCGATCGTCGAAAAGGCCCCGGCGCCGCGACCGGGCGGCCATGCCATCGATATTCGCGGCGCGGCGCTCGACGTGGTCCGCGCCATGGGGCTCGAAACGCAGGTCCGCGACGCGCGCACCCGGATGAAGGGCGTCTCCAAACTCGATGCCGAAGGCAACGAGGTCTGGCGTTCGGAGGAAATGACGATTTCGGGTGGCAGCTTCGGCAAGGAAGCCATCGAGATCATGCGCGACGATCTCTCCAACATCCTGACTTCGGCACTGCCGCCGGGCGTGGAGGTGATCTACGGCGATACAATCGAGCGGCTCGACGACAACGGAGCGGAAGTCGCGGTCACCTTTGCCTCTGGCAGGTCGGCCAATTTCGATGCGGTGATAGGCGCCGACGGGCTCGGCTTGGCCATGCGCAAGCAGGTGTTCAGCCCCGACGCTGGCTACCTGCGCCCCTTCGGCGTGGTTCTGGCCCCCTACAGCACGCCCAACCTGATCGGCCTGGAAGACTGGCAACTGACCTATGAGGCCGGCAGCGACAGCTGCATGATCTACACCGCGCCGGGCAATGCCACATTGCGTGTCTGTTTCGGCTTCGAGGCGGATTACGAAAGCATTCCGGCCGACCGCGCCGGCCAGATCGCGTTGGTGCGCCAGCGCTGCGGCCATCTCGGCTGGAAAGTGCCGGCTCTGCTTGCCGCACTGGACGATGCGCCCGATTTTTACCTTGGCCCGATTGCCCAGGTGCGGATGCCGGCCTGGCACAAGGGGCGGCTGGCGCTGGCCGGCGATGCGGCCTGGTGCCCTTCGCCGTTCACCGGCCAGGGCACGAGCCTGGCGCTGGTCGGGGCATTCGTCATCGCCAGCGAACTGTCGCGCTGCGAAGGCGATCCGGCGGCGGCCTTTGCGGCCAGCGAAGCGCGCCTGCGCCCCTTCGTCGACAAGAACCAGGCCATTGCCCAGCTCACCCGCGATCCGCGCTTCGGTTCGGATCCAGGCTATTACATGGAGGTCATCGAACCTGCCATGGAGGCGGCCGAATCCGCGATCGACCTGCCGGATCTTGGCGAACCGCAAGCCGGGTAACCGGCCTCACTCCTGCCCGCCTGCATCAGGAATCGCCACCGGCGGTTCCGGCTCCAGCCCGTCGTCGGCGTGCGGGTCCTGCAGGAAGCGTCGCAACGTGCGGTGGAAGTGCGAGATCGCGCGTTCCTGAATCGGGCTTGGCCGCCCGCCCTTGAAGCCGCGCGATTTCATGCCGCGCTGGACCTTGGGAATGTTCTGGAAATCCTGCGCGTAGATCAGCGGGAAGTCGCCCTCGCGCCAGTCGTCGAATTGCTGGTGTTCGACCTGCGGCTCCTCGCCCGGGGGGTAGCGTTCGAGCGACCAGATGTCGAAAATCGCATGGGTGTGATCGTCGCCGGCCGGGCGGAAGCGGTACCACAGCACGGCTTCGACCGCCGGGTGGAGGAACACGGTGTTGGGGAACACGTGCCAGTCGAACCCGCTGTCGGCCATGTATTCGGGCGTCAGCCCCTCAGGCCAGCCCGCGCCAGATGCCATCGCCGCCTCGTAGATGAACTGGCCCCACTTGCCGAGCACTTCCTCGGGCGCGGCATCGGCGGAAAGTTCCGTGCGCAGCCGCTGGGTCGCCTCATAGGCGCGCCGGGTCTGCATCGCGGCCAGGTCGTCGCGGAATTGCTGGGCGTATTCATAGAGGTATTCGCGGAAGTCAGGCACTTCCTTGGGTGGAAGGCGCGGGCTGCGGCCGACCGGGAGACCGGCGCCGGTGGCATAGGAGATCCAGCCATGCCGGCCCATCGCCCGGCTGACCGAATAGTCCTGGGTATAGGTCAGCATCTGCGCGTGGGTGGTCTGGACGTGGTAGAATTCGGTGAAGGCGCCGATCGCCGTCTTCCAGTTGGCGGGTACCTTGACGGTCTTGTACCAGGCCGGGTGCAGCTTCTCGAATTCGAACAGCTCGCACATTTCCTTCATCGGCGAGAGGAACTGCTCCAGCGGCTGGCAATTGGGATCCATGTTGATCCACACCCAGCCGCCCCAGGTGCCCGTCTGGACCGGAACCAGGTCCGCATCCTCGCGCGCCAGGCAGTCCCCCCAGTCCTTGCGGTCGACGACACTGACGCAGCGCCCGTCGTTGCCGAAGCGCCAGCCGTGGAACGGGCAGACGAATTGGCGGGCATTGCCGCGGCCTTCGGCGAGCAGGGTGCCGCGGTGCGGGCAGACATTGTGGAAGGCGCGGATCGCGCCGTC
>JAYRPK010000152.1:0-7238 GCA_041911195.1 Novosphingobium sp.
AGCCTGACGGTCAAGAACATCATCAGCTACGGTGAGTTCAAGGGCAAGACCAACCTCGACCTGTTCGGCAACTACTCGCTGCTCCCAGGCGTCGCCTTCGGCACCGAGACGACCAGCCAAGTTCGCGGCTTTGCCTTCACCCACAACAACGGCGACACCGGCTACACCAATGCCCAGAAGTCGCTGGTCGGCGAAATCCAGCTCCAGGGTCACCCGGGCGATGGCCGGTTCACCTGGCAGGCCGGCGCCTACATGGAAATGAACGATCCCCTGGGCATCTCGGGCGTCCAGACCGCCTCGTTCACCGCCTGTCAGAACATCCTGACATTCGCCTGTCTTCCCAGTTCCGGCCTTGGCGGCCCGAGCTTCACCTTCGGCGTCAACGGCGCGGGCGGCATTTCGGGCGGCACTGGTTCCTATTCGCTGCAGAAGACCAGCTACCGGGACTACGCAATCTATGCCCAGGCCAGCTACAAGCTCACTCCGGAGCTGACCTTCACCGGTGGCTTCCGCTATACCTTCGACGAAATGCACACGTTCCTGATCAACGAGACCTCGGTGTTCACCACGAACCCCAGCGACGTCCGTTTCGCGTGCACCAACCCGACGGCTCCGGGCTACAACGTCCAGGGAACTCCGGGCTATTCCGGCCCGCCGGCGGCGACGGCTGCGGCCTATGCCACCTACTATTCCTATGCCGATCGCCTCAACCACTGCCAGCAGAACCTGAACAAGAACACCTCGGCGCCGACCTGGCTGCTGCAGATGGACTACAAGCCGACCGACAATGTGATGATCTACGGCAAGTGGTCGCGCGGTTATCGCCAGGGTGGCCTGGCGATCTTCGGTCCCGACCCGCTGCAGCCCTATGACGCGGAAAAGGTCGACGCGCTGGAACTGGGTGCGAAGACCAGCTGGCGCGGTACCATGCCGGGCACGTTCAACATCTCAGGCTACTGGAGCAGCCTGCGCAACCAGCAGCTGCAGCTGGGCACGGCCTGCAACCCGGCCAAGCCGGGCTTCACCGTGATCTGCGGCGGCAACGCCACGATCATCAACGCGGGCAAGTCGCGCATCTGGGGCATCGAGGCCGATTTCAGCATCTCGCCGTTCCAGGGCTTCAAGCTTGATGCCTCCTATGGCTACATCAACGCCCGCCTGCTCAACGTCACCATCCCAACCGTCCCGGCGCCGTACAACGACATTACGGCTCCGCTGCTTCCGCCTTGCGGCGGCGAGCAGTGCAACACGATCGCCAACTCGGGCCCGCCGCACCAGTTGGTGCTCTCGGCGAACTATACGTTCCCGCTGCCGGAATCGATCGGCAAGTTCACCTTCGGCGGCACCTTCGTCTACCAGTCGCGCCGCCGCATCGTGGCCGACGGCGTGGTGGACCGCGTGGCGAACCCCGCGGTGCCAGTCACCTCGGGCTCGGGCATCGCCCCCTCGTCGAGCGTGCTGAACCTCAACGTCAACTGGGAAAACGTCGCCCAGCTGCCGATCGACCTGGCGTTCTTCATGACCAACGTGACGAACGAAAAGGTGATCATGCAGATCAACGACAACACTGCTCGCGGCTTCATCTCGTCGATCGTCGGCGAGCCGCAGATGTGGGGTTTCCGCCTGAAGTACCGCTTCGGCGGCAACTGAGCCTCGCCACCAGGCAAAACGATTGCGGCGTCCCTTCGGGGGCGCCGTTTTCGTTTCAGACCTGACCTTTTGTGCAGATTCCGGTTGCGGCGGAACCACTGTCATGGTGAGGCACGGCAACAGTTTGATCCGAGGATGGCTCCCATGAATTTCGACCTCACCGAAGAACAGGAAATGATGCGCGACATGTTCGCGCGGTTTCTCGACGACAACAGCTCGTCGGCGCGCGTGCGCGCGGCGCTGCCGAGCGGCTTCGATGCGGAATTGTGGCGGGGCCTGGCCGAACTCGGTGCCCTGGGCCTGCGCGTACCGGACGACAAGGGCGGGCTCGGGCTGGGCCTGTTCGACGCTGGGGTGCTGATGGAGGAAGCCGGGCGCACGCTCGCTTCCGGGCCGCTGGCCGAGGCGCTGGTCGCCGCGCGGCTGCTGGCGCAGCTCGGCGGGCCGGAAGACCTGCTGGGTGAAGCCATTGCCGGCAGCAAGGTCGTCACCTTGGCCATGCAGGACGTGGCGGAATTCGGGCGCCAGTGGGTTGCGGGCGGACTGGTTGCCGACGCTGTCGTGGCGCGCCGGGGCAATGACGTGGTGCTGGTTTCCGTGCCGGCAGAAGCGCGCGTGGCCGAAGCCAATCTCGCTTCCACGCCGATTGCCGAGCTCGACCTCGCCGGTCTGCCCTCGACGGTGCTGGCCAGTGGCGCAGACGCCCTCGCCCTGTTCGCCGCCGGCATCGAGGAATGGAAGCTGCTGATGACGCTGGCGCTCTCGGGCCTGTCTCGGGCGGCGCTTCTCCAGGCGGCGGCCTACTCGGGCGAGCGCAAGGCTTTTGGCGTGCTGATCGGCACCTTCCAGGCGCTGTCGCACCCGATGGCGGACCTCATCTGCGAAATCGATTCCGCCAAGTTCCTCGCCTGGAAGGCGATGCGTTCGATCGCCGATGGCGACAAGGACGCGGGCGCGCAGATCAGCCTGGCCATCTGGTATGCCGCCGGCGCCGCCGGGCGCACCGTGCGCCACGCGGTGCAGACCTTCGGCGGCATCGGCCTGACGCTGGAGCACGACATCCACCTGTTCAACCTGCGCGCCAAGGCCTGGCCGCTGGTCGCTGGCGATCCCGAGGACTGGCTGACTGAAGCAGGCCGCCGCCTCTACGCCGGCGAAGCCGCTAGCTTGCCCGAAGCGGGCGAAGTGCCGGTCGAATTTGACCTCGGCGACGACGCGCGCAAAATCAAGCAGGAGATCAGGGACTTCTTCGCGAAGAACGTCACCGACGAGCAGCGCGAGAAGTTCCACTTCTCGTGGGAAGGCCACAATCCCACGATCCACAAGCAGCTGGTCGAGGCCGATCTTGCCTACCTGCAGATGCCCAAGGACGTCGGCGGGCGGGGCCTGGGCCCCTACGAGGTGACCGCCGCGCGCGAGGCTTTCGAGGAAGAGGGCTGGAACAACCCGGTGGCGGGCGTGGCGCAGATGGTGGCGCTGATCATGCACCGCTTCGGCTCCGAGGAACTGAAGCGCGACGTGCTGGCCAAGGTGATCAGCGGCGAGGCGATCTGTTCGCTCGGCTATTCCGAGCCCGGCTGCGGCTCCGACGTCTTCGCCGCCACCTGCAAGGCGACCCAGCTGGAAGACGGGAGCTGGCGGATCGACGGCACCAAGATGTGGACCTCGGGCTCCAACCTCACCGACTATGTGCTGATCCTCACCCGCACCGACCCCGACCTACCCAAGCACAAGGGCCT
This sequence comes from Novosphingobium sp., assembly GCA_041911195.1. Taxonomy (GTDB): domain Bacteria; phylum Pseudomonadota; class Alphaproteobacteria; order Sphingomonadales; family Sphingomonadaceae; genus Novosphingobium. The sequence continues at coordinate 3,390 of JAYRPK010000152.1, forward strand.
GACCATGTTCATCGTGCCGTTGAAGGCCGAAGGGGTGACCATCCAGGGCGTCCACACCTTCATGGACGAGCGCACCAACATCTCGTTCTACGACAATGTTCGCATCCCCGATTCCTGGCGCCTGGGCGAAATCAACGGCGGCGCCCGGACCATGGCGGCGAGCCTGGAACTCGAGCACGGCGGCGGCTTCGCCAAGGTGCAGCGCGCCATGCTGGAAAACGCGATCGAGCTTTGCGAGGAGATCAAGGTTTCCGGCGGCGCCCGCCTGATCGACACCCCCAAGGCTCAAACCCGCCTTGCCCGCGTCCATGCCAATGTGCTGGCCTCGGAACTGATCGCCTTCCGCGCCAACTGGACGCAGGTACATGGCAAGGGCAACGGCGCCTATGGCCCGATGGCCAAGATGTTCTCCTCAGAGCTGTTCATCACAGATTCGCGTGACCTGCTTGACCTGACGGCGCCGCTGTCGCTCTCGAAGCGCAAGGGCGCGGCCGATGCGGTGAACCTCGCCTATCGCCACGCCCACGGCACGACGATCTACGGCGGCACCAGCCAGGTCCACCGCTCGATGATCGCCGAAAAGGGCCTTGGCCTGCCGCGTTCGCGGAATTGAGTAGCATAGAAATTACTCGTCATCCCGGCCTGCGCCGGGCTGACGGGGAGTTAGCCAGCCAAAGCCTTGCCCCGCCTCCGGGTATCGCGGATCGCCAGTTCCATGATCCGCGCCTCGGGATCGAGATAGTGGCTGGCGGCGTGGCTGTGACCCGGGCCGAACATGCCGGTGAGCCGCGGATCGGTGGCGACAGTCACGGTGCGCTCGATGCCGGTGGTCAGCACCGTCGCCATGGCATAGACGTAGCTTTGGGTATCATCGGGGCTGCCGCCCATCTGCCGGGCGAGGAAGCCGATCAGCGGCTGACTTGAGCGGATGCGCGCCAGCGACATGCGGTCGTCGCCAGAATCGGCCATGGAATTGCGCAGATGCAGCAGGCGGGAATTGCCGGCCCAGAAGCGATAATAGGCATCGAGGAACGCGCGGCATTGCTCGCCCAGCCGTTCGTCATCCCATTGCTTGCCCAACAGATCGCTGAATTCCAGCCGGGCGCCGTCAATCACGGGTTCCAGCAAGGCCAGCAGAAGCTCGGTCAGGTCGTTGAAGTAGAGGTATAGCGAAGTCATGCCCAGCGAGGCGCGCCGCGCGATCGCGCTCAGCGAAACCTGGTCGGCATTTCCTTCAGCAACGATATCCGCAGCCGCGTTCAGGATGCGCTGGCGGGTATCCCTGCCCTTGCGTCCCAGCTTCTGCCCGTTGAGGTTACGGGCGACGGCCACGTCCGATGCGGACGCAGGCTCGCCGGCCGGCGGCTCCTCGAATGTCTCCACCGGCCGGTCCATTTGCGGCCTCAGGCTGCGGCCACCGGCCAGGCCAGCATCTTGGTCTCGAGATATTCCTCGATGCCCTCGACACCCCATTCGCGGCCAATGCCGCTGGCCTTGTAGCCGCCGAAGGGAATGTCGCCGGAAATGCACATGCCGTTGTTGACGCCGACCGAGCCGGTGCGGATGCGCTTGGCGATCTTCAGCGCGCGCTCGAAATCGCCGCCGTTGACGCCGCCCGAAAGGCCATAGGCGCTTTCGTTGGCGATGCGGATCGCGTCCTCGTCGTCTTCATAGGGGATGACCACCAGCACAGGGCCGAAGATCTCTTCCTGGGCGATGCGCATCTGGTTGGTGACGTCGGTGAACACGGTCGGCTCGACGAAATAACCGCCATTGCCGTTCGGGCTTTTGTCCGGGCGGGCCTTGCCGCCGATGAACAGGGTCGCGCCTTCTTCCTGGCCGAGCTTGATATAGCTCTGCACGCGCTCGTACTGGTTCTTGTTCACCAGCGGGCCCATGATGTGCTCGGGGTTGTTGATGTCGCCCCAGTTCTCGCCGATGCTGGCATAGGTGCCCTGCAGCACCGCCTTGGCTTCCTCATAACGGCTGCGCGGGACCAGCAGGCGGCTCTGCACGGCGCAGCCCTGGCCGGCGTGGAAGATCAGCGCGGTGGTGGCGACCGACATGGCGAAGTTGGGATCGTCGTCGAGCACGATCTTGGCCGACTTGCCGCCCAGTTCGAGGAACACGCGCTTCAACGTCGGCGCGCCCTGCTCCATGATGCGCTTGCCGACCGCAGTGGAGCCGGTGAAGCTGATCAGGTCGACGCGCGGGTCCTTGACCAGCATTTCGCCGGCCAGCGCCGCGTCCTGGCCATAGATCACCTGCAGCACGCCCGCCGGGAAGCCGGCTTCTGCCGCCAGTTCGCCGAAGATCACGCCTTCATGCGGCGTGTTCGGGGCTGGCTTGAGGATGACGGTGCAGCCCGCGAGCAGGGCCGCGACGACCTTGCCGATGTTGACGTAGAGCGGAACGTTCCACGGCGTGATCGCCGCGACCACGCCGACCGGCTCGTAAGAAGCGACGCGATGGTGGTTCATGCCGAAGGCCGGCTTGTCGCCATAGTCCTTTTCGAACTGCACCTTGGGGAAGACGGCGATGTAGTCATCGAAGCCATCGAGCGCCATGGCGACGTGCGCGCGATTGATCGCGCCGCGGGCGGCACCGGCTTCCTGCACCGCCATTTCGCCGATGCGATCGCGCTCGCGCTCGAACAGCGCGCGCAGCTTCTTGACCAGTGCCAGGCGGTTTTCCTTGTTCTCGACTGAGCCCCAGTCAGTGGTGTCGAAGGCGCGGCGGGCAGCGGCGATGGCGCGCTCGACGTCGTTCGCGCTGCAATCGGCGGCCTTGCCCACCGGCTCGCCAGTCCAGGGGCTGATGAGATCATAGGTCTTGCCGCCTTCGGCCTGGCAGAGCTCACCGTCGATGAAGAGTTTGGCTTCGGGAAGAGTGGTCATGGCATGCGTCCTTCAAGGGAAACGTGATTGATGCGAAGATCGGGAGCGGCATCGAGGATGGCGCGGAAGACGGGGGTAACGGATTCGACCATGGAAACGCCGCGGGTCATCATGTCGATGCCAACGCCCTTGCACTCGGCATAAAAATTCTGAGCGGCGACCGGATCCCAGGCCTGCATTTCCTTGCCGGCCTCATACATCGGCCCGGCGCGGACCACGGTGACGCGAATGCCTGCCGCATTGAGTTCGCGGTGGAGGGTCTGGCTGAAGCGTTCGAGCGCGGCCTTCGAGCTCATGTACATTGACAGCATCGGGAACTCGAGCGCCACGGATTCGCTGGTGACATTGATGATCTGCGCGCCCTTTTCCATCATCGGGATGGCGGCGCGGCAGGTAAAGATCGGTCCGGCATAGTTGGTGAGGACCGAGCCGAGGATCTGCTCGTCCGTGGCGTCCTTGATGTAGAACGGCTCATAGATCGCGGCATTGTTGATCAGCACGTCGATCTTGGCATGGCGCTTGGCGATCTCGGCGAAGGCCTCGCGCACCGAATCCGGGCTCTGCACGTCGCAGTGCACGGCGAAATGCGGCTCGCCCAGTTCCTCTGCCAGGGCCTGCACCTTGGCGAAAGTGCGGCCCAGCGCGATGATCGTTTCGCCCTCAGCGGCAAAGCGCCTTGCAAGCGCGCGGCCCAGGCCCATGCCGGCGCCGGTAATGACAATGACTTTTCCCACGAAACCAGCCTCTATCTCTTTTTTGCCTCAGATCGCGCGATCCCAGATTTCCGGGCGGGCGGCAAGCGCTTAGGCGAACGCGCGAGCGATGTCAGCCCCGTTCATTCGAGCACCACTTGCCGGCCCGCGTCGCGCTGCCTTGCCGGCCGCTTCAGGATGAACGGCATGGGCGCGAATATCAGCATCATCCAGGTCAGCATGTGGAACACGTTGAGGTA
>JAYRPK010000153.1:0-8539 GCA_041911195.1 Novosphingobium sp.
CTTCACGCCTTCGGCGGCTTCCGTTTTTCCTGAGGTTACAGGCTACCACGCGAGTCTATGGCTGAAGCCAGTATCCGACTGAAGTCGGAGGGGTTTCTCCCCGGAGCGAGACTCTAAATGAACTTTGTCGACTGACGTGGAAGAGGCACCGGCCTGTTTCAGTTTCCCTGAAACAGAACCTAACGTCCGTGCGCGCGCCAGCGGCTGACGGTGCGTTCGACCATTTCCTCTTCGCCGCCGCTGACATTCCACAGCTGGGCGAAGGACGGGTCTTCCGACGAAGGCCGCTTGAATTCCTCCAGCTCGTCGAAGCTGACGCGCATCGGGATCGAAACGCCCTCGCCGCAGATGATGCATTCGCGGTTGCGCAAGGCTGGGATCGAATCGAGGAAACCGCGCGCGCCTTCGGGCATGGCCGATTTGACGAAGGCCTGGTCGCGGTCGTTGTTGAGGCGCATCGAGATGATTGTGCCGCACTGCGACAGCACGCCTTCGGCAAGGTCCGACGGGCGCTGGGTGATCAGCCCCAGCGACACGCCGTATTTGCGGCCTTCCTTGGCGATACGCGAGAGGATCTTGCCGACCGAGGAGCCCTCGACGGTCTTCTCGCTCGGCACGTAACGGTGGGCTTCCTCGCAGACCAGCAGGACGGGGCGGGTCTTCTCGTCGCGCGACCAGATGGCGAAGTCGAACACCAGCCGGCTGAGCAGCGCGACCACGGTCGAGATGATTTCGGAAGGAACGCCCGAGACGTCGATGATGGTGATCGGCTTGCCGCGCGCGGGCATGCGAAACATCTTCGAGATGAAATCGGACATGGTGTCGTTGACCAGCATGCCCGAGAACATGAACTGGTAGCGCGGATCGCCCTTGAGCTCGTCGAGCTTGGTCTTGATCCGCATGTAGGGAGCGGTGGTCGTCGCCTTGTCGAGCTTGCCCATCTCGTTCTGGAGAATGGCCGAAAGGTCCGACAGCAGGTAGGGGATCGGCGCATCGACTGTGATCTTGCCGAGGTTTTCGGCCAGTTTGCTCTTCATCCGCGCCTGCAGCAGACAGCGAGCGAGAATTTCTGCGTCGATCTGCCGCTCAGGACCGGAAACCGTGAGCAGGGCCTCGCAGTGTTCCTCGAAATTCATCAGCCAATAGGGCATCTGGAGATTGGTGACGTCGAGGATCACGCCGGTGTTGCGGAAGGCGGAGGCATATTCACCGTGCGGGTCGATCATGATGATGTGCCCTTCGGGCGCCAACTCGCAGATGCGGTGCAGGATCAGCGAAGTGCTGGTCGACTTGCCGGTGCCGGTCGAACCGAGCAGGGCGAAGTGCTTGCCGAGGAAGGCATCGACATAGATGCCGGCGCGGATATCGCGCGTGGGATAGACGGTGCCGATCTGCACGGTCGAGCGTCCGTCGCTGGCATAGATCTGACGCAGGTCGGCACTGGTGGCCGGATAGACCAGTGCGCCGGGAATGGGATAGCGGGTGACGCCGCGGCGGAAGCTGTGGATGCGGCCGGTCAGCCGCTCTTCGACGCCCTCGCCAAGGAAATCGGCGCTGGCGAGAATACCGCCAGGCGTGCTCGAATCCTGCTTCTGGTTGCGCACGGTGGCCAATAGCCAGGTCTTGCCGACGCGGATTTTCACCTGGCTGCCGACTTGGCCGGCCAGCGAAATCGAGGGGTCGGGATCGCCCGAGCATTCGTTGAGGCGCTGTAGGTCGATGGCGATCTGGCCACCCGATCCGGTGATGTCGAGGACAATGCCGATCGGTTCGCCGGCGTTGTCGATCGCGGGCGCGCTATGCGATCCGGCAAGATCGCGCGGCTCGGCGGGTTGGAGTTCTTCGAACCCGAAATTGTTCATGTCTGACATATCTGGCACGCCGGATCCCGTTCGGTTAACCGCCGGTAACCTAGGCGCGAGGGGTTAATTTACCCCTAAATCAACGCGAAGACCCGCCCGGCGAGCCAGCCCATGATGATCGAGATGCCGATCGCCAGCAGTCCATAGAGGAACGCGTAGTTCTGCGCGAACTGCGCCACCGCCCCTTCGAAGCCGGCCTTGCGGACATCGACCGTACTGATCGCGGAAGCGACCACCCGCCCTTGCGATATGGCGAAGGTTTCGGCGGTATACCGACCTGTCTGGACGTTCGAGGGCAAGTCTATGCGCGCCTGATAAAGTACTTGCTCGCTCAGCTTCACCGCGCCCTGGTTCTGCTGGAACAGGCCCTTTCGCCCCATCAGTTCGACCAGCCCCGCCGAATAACGCCCCAGTTTCCGGGGATCGATCGAACCGCCCGGCGAAAGTTGCAGCCAGGGCAGCCCAAGCTCGTAGATCGCCGCGGTCTTGCCATCGACGATCTTGTCGATCGGCCGGGTCGAGGCCATGGCGAAATAGCTGGGCGCCGAGAGGAATTCCGTGCTGCCGGCATTGATCCAGATGCCCGCGATCCTGCGCTTTTCGCGCAACAGGATCGGCCCGGTGGGCCCCTTGAGCACGACGACGATATCGTAGTCCCGCCCGGCGCGGGCGCCCTGGGGATCGAGGATCGCGCCGAACAGCAGCAGTTGCGCCCCGGTGAAGCCCTGGCGGACCTCGACTTCATGCTGCGAGATTTCCGGCACCAGAATGGGATCGCGCGCGCCGGTCAGCATCAGCAGGGCAAGCAGGGCGAACAGCGCTCTCACAGCGGTGTAATCGTGTAGATTTCATCGGGCCGGTAGGTCAGCCCCAAGGCCAGCCGCAGCGCCACCAGCAACACGATCGCCGCCAAGGCCAGCCGGAGGTACTCAGGCTTCGCCTTTTGCGCGAACTGCGCACCCACTTGCGCGCCGGATACCGAACCGAGCAGCAGCAGCCCGGCAAGCACGATATCGACCGCATGGGTCGTCAGCGCGTGCATCATGGTCGACACCATGGTGACGAACAGGATCTGGAACAGCGATGTGCCGACCACCACATTGGCGTTCATACCAAGGATATAAAGCATGGCGGGAACCAGCACGAAGCCGCCGCCGATGCCCATCAGCATCGTGAGAATGCCGGTGACCACTCCCAGCAGCAAGGGTGCCAGCGGCGAGATATAAAGGCCCGAGCGGTAAAACCGCCAGCGCATCGGCAGGCTGGCGACCAGCGGATGGTGCCGCCGCTTGCGCGCCGGCAGCGGCATGCCGGAACGCGCCGCCTGCATCGCCTGCAGGCTTTCCTTCGCCATGATCCAGCCGATCGAGCCAAGCATCAGCACATAGAGGATGTTGATGACGGTATCGATCTGTCCGAGACTTTCCAGCAGGCGGAACAGCAGCGCGCCGATCCCCGTGCCGATCACGCCGCCGGCAACCAGCACCGCACCCATCCGGACATCGACACCGCCGTGCCGGCGATGGGCGAAAACCCCCGAAATGCTGGCGCCCGTCACCTGGCTGGCAGAAGAGGCGGCCGCGACAGTCGGCGGCACGCCATAGAAGATCAGCAATGGCGTGGTGAGGAACCCGCCGCCGACGCCGAACAGCCCCGAAAGCACACCGGTCAGCGCGCCGAGCGCCACGATGACCAGGCCATTGACCGCAAGGTTGGCGATGGGAAGGTAGACATGCATCGTCGCCATTCCGGTTACCCCGGAACGCCAGTCGACGGAAGCCGAAAGCGCTTAGAAACCTGCGGAAAGCGTAACCGCGGGCCCCGAAGCCGGCGCGGCATCGCCCGCCAGGCGAAACCGCCAGTCCGCCGCGAGGCGGGCGGACAGCGATCCCTTGATCGGCGCAGTGACCACGATGGACGGGCCTGCGTCGAGCCGGGCCGCACCCTTTTGCGCACCGCCCCACAAGCCGCCGCCCAGGCGCACTTCCGGTCTATTCAGCTTCAGCAGCCTGCGATCCGCGCGCAACTGGCCATCGATGAAGGGCGTCGCATTCTTGCCGCCGACATAGCCGCCCTGGGCATAGACCTCGCCGCGCAGCCCGAGAGGCAGCCGGAAGGGCGGCAGTTCGGTGTAGGCGAAGCCGGCGGGCCGGAACACCTTGCCATCGGGCGTGGTGGTATAGCGCCCTTCGGCCGCGAGCACGACCGGCATCTTGGCGAGGGGGCGCCCCAGCAGGCCCAGCGCGACTTCGCGCTCAGCCGAGCCATCGAGCGCTGCGGTGGAGCGCACATAGATCGAGGGCTTGTGGCCGCTGGAAGGCGCGAGCCGGTAACGCAAGACGCCACCCGCCTGGCTGGCGCCATAGCTGGGGGCGAAGGCCCCGGGCGAAATCCCGGTGGTGCTGCCCCGCCGCCAGTAATACCAGGCATCCATCGACCAGCGCCGCGCGCGCGGCCGCTCTGGCGGCGACGCGGCGAAAGCGCCGGGGGAATAGGTGTAAACCGGCGCGGTCGGATCGGGCAGGTATGACGAATCTTTGTGATAGCTCGACTGCGTGTAGCTTGCCTGCATGAACCTTGCATCGGTCTGCGCGGGGGCAGGCTGGGCCCATCCGGCGGCGACGGCTTGCGGCTGGACGATGATCTGCGAGGCAACGCCGCTCGCCGCTGGCCTTGGTCCGGCCCCGGACCGGCTCGCGCGGGCAAGCCGTGGCCTTGTGCCGGGCGAAGGGGCATAGGCTGGCGGCACGGCCCGCGTGGCCGGCAAGGAATCGCTTCGGACCAGGCCGGGGACCTCTTGCGATGCGTAGGCCAGGCCCTCCCCCACCTTGCCCGTTGCCTTGTCCGTCGCCGCGCCAAATCGGGAGACGAGCTTGGGGACGATTCCCGTGGGCTGGTCCTTGGCAGCCGCTACCGCCAGTCTGGGCGCTCTTGCCGCTTTGCCGTTGTCCTCGACGTAATCCGGGCGTGCCGCTACCGGCATCGGCACAACCGCCACAGGGATCGTCGCACCTTGCCGGACCATGGGCATGGCTTCCGCGTCCCACATCATGGCCCGCGCCGAAACCCAGCCGGCCAGCACCATGGCCAGCACCGCGAGCGGTTGTCCGCGCCTGGAAAAGCCCCGGATCATGCCAGTGCAGGCCGCTGCTGCGCGGAGGCCGGATGGGCATCGTGGCTGGTCTTGTCCCAGCTGACTTCGGCGCCGCGCAGCGTTCGGATATAAGCCATCAGCGCGCGCCGCCCGGCCATGATCGAGATGACATTGGCGACCGGGATGCGAAATACCGCCAGAATGCCTTCAAGCGGGCCATATTCGCGGGTGGTAAAGGCAAAGCGGAAGGCGGCGCGCCACAGGAAGCTGCCGAGGGCGATCGCCATCATCGCATTCAGCAGTGGCGAAGGAGCCAATGCGCCTTGCCAGCCCGCGGCGCGGGCAAGCGCCAGCAGTCCCTCGATCACCAGCAGCAGATAGGCACAGGCCAGCACAATCGCCGTCAAGGGCCCGCGCCGGTCGCGCAGCGCCATCCAGATATCGACCGGCCGCCCGCGCCAGCCGAGCCGCTCCCAGCCCTGCAAGGCGATGCCATGGATCCAGCGCGCCTTTTGGCGCACGGCGGCATCCAGCGTGGGCGGGAAGAAACTGCGCGTCGCCACCAGCGAGCCGTCGGTGTCGCGCATGCGCAGGAAGCGGCTGCGCCCGCCGTTGCGCGAAACCAGCAGGCCCAGCTCATAGTCCTCGGTCAGGCAATCGGCGGCAAAGGGACCGCTGGCGCCCGCCGCGATGCGCATGGCCGCCAGCCGGTTCAGCGCCTCGCGCGAAAAGCCGCAGCCGACCCCGGCCGCCGGGATCGCCGCCCCCAGCGCATCGCGCACCACCATGGTCTTGGCATGGGCCTCGGTGAATTCATCCGAATAGTGCCCGGCGATCCAGGGCGAGGCGCTCTGCGGTTCGGGCCGGACCGGCAGCTGGACGAAATCGACTTCGGCCAGCGCCCGGTCGATTACCGCCAGGGCTGAGGGGTGGACCATGTCTTCCGCGTCGTGGAGGATGACATTGCGATAGGTCGCACCGCTGCGCGCCTCGTCCTCGCGCAGGGCGGAATAGAGCCGGTTGAGGCAATCGGCCTTGGTCGTCGGCCCGTTGCGCGGATTGATGATCAGCCGCACCCGGGTATCGCTGCCGATGCCCGCTATCGCCGCCTCGATAGTCGCCGGATCGTTGCGATAGCAGCCGACATAGAGCGTGAATTCGCGTTGCGCCCAGACCCGCAGCAGATGGGCCACCATCTGGCCGATAACATCCTGCTCGTGCCAGGCCGGAACCAGGATCGCCGCCCGGCCCAGCAGGGGCGAACGCGCAAGATTGGCGGGCACCTTGCCGAAATCGGCGTGACCGTTCAGCCGCAGCCATAGCCACGACAGATCGATCGCCGCCTCGTCGATCGCAGAAACGATGAACCAGAAGGTGGCGAACAACAACAATTCGTTTTCCGCCACCAACAGGCAGCGCAAAGCATCGGCAAAAACTGCCCCCGTCCACATGGACACGACCCGACGAGCCTCCCGTAGCTCTGATGTCAGCAATTAGATTATGCGATTCGAAATAACTTGCAACATTATGTTGCAGAATTGGAAGACAACGTCGAAATAGTGGAAAATTCGCCAATGCATAGCCCACATCATTTCGCCAGCCGATTGGCCTCGCTGCTTACCCGGTTTCTAGGGGGTGAGGCCGCAGCCGGCATGCTACTTTTCATCGCCGCCGCCGCAGCGATGTTGCTGGCCAATTCGCCTTGGTCGCAGGCCTATCACGATCTTCTGCATCAACCGCTTGACTGGACTCCCGTCGCTCGGCTGGGCAACTGGCATCACTGGATCGGCGACGGGCTGATGGCGGTGTTTTTCTTCGCGGTCGGGCTCGAGATCAAGCGCGAGGCAATCGATGGTGAATTGTCGACCCCGGAAAGGCGGCGGCTGCCGGTACTGGCGGCCTCGGCGGGAATGGTCCTGCCTGCCGGGCTATATCTGGCGCTCGGCGGCTGGACGCCGGACCTGCGCGCAGGCTGGGCGATACCGGCGGCGACCGACATCGCCTTCGCGCTGGGCGTTCTGGCCCTTGTGGGCCGGCGCGCGCCGCCTTCGCTAAGGCTGTTCCTGCTGGCCGTGGCGATCGCCGACGATCTTGGCGCGGTGGCGATCATCGCGGTGTTTTATACGGCCGGCGTGGCGCTGGGCTGGCTGGCCCTGGGCCTGGCGTTCCTCGCGGCGATGATCGCGCTCAACCGCATGCGGGTGGGCAATGGCTGGGCTTTTGCCGCACTCGCCGTGGGGGTGTGGTACTGCACACTCCATTCCGGCGTCCATGCGACAATTGCCGGCGTCGCCGCCGCTTTCGCCATTCCCATGCGGCTCGACGGCAAGGGCGACAGTCTGCTGCTTCGCATGGAACACGCGCTCGCGCCGTGGATCGGCTATCTGGTGGTGCCGCTGTTCGGCTTCGCCAACGCCGGGACCAGCCTGCACGGCGCGGGCTTCGCCACGCTGCTGGCGCCGCTGCCGCTGGCGATTGCCGGCGGTCTCCTGCTTGGCAAGCAGGCGGGTATCCTGGGCGCGATCTGGCTGGCCGACCGTAGCGGCTATGCGGCCCGCCCGGCGGGCGCCAGCTGGATGCAGTTGTGGGGCATGGCCCTGCTCTGCGGCATCGGCTTCACCATGAGCCTGTTCATCGCGGCGCTGGCCTTTCCGCTTCGGCCCGAACTGGTCGAGCAGGCGAAGCTGGGCATTCTAACCGGATCGCTGCTTTCGGCGCTGCTGGGCTTTACGGTTCTGTGGCTGGCAGGACGCAAGAGCGACTAGCCGAGCCTACCACTCCCCCACGTTCTCCATGCTCGCCCAGGGTTCCGCCGGGGCCAGCGACTCGCCGTTCTGGAGCAGTTCGATCGAGATGTTGTCCGGCGTGCGGATGAAGGCCATGCGGCCGTCGCGCGGCGGTCGGTTGATGGTGACGCCGGCGTCCACCAGCTTCTGGCAGGTGGCGTAGATATCGTCGACGCCATAGGCGAGGTGGCCGAAATTGCGGCCGCCGGCATAGCCCTTTTCGTCCCAGTTCCAGGTCAGTTCCACCTGCGCCGTGCTTTCCTGGCCCGGCGCGGCGAGGAAAATCAGCGAGAACCTGCCTGCCTCGTTGTCGTAGCGGTTCACCTGCCTGACGCCGAAAAGCTCGAAAAAACGGATGGTTGCTTCCGGATCAGTGACCCGGATCATGGTGTGCAGGTAGCGAGTCACGTTTCCTCCATTCATCGTAACTGATGCACGGTTCATCGTGCATACATCCCCGTTGCCGCAAGGTTCCCGAAATACAGGGAGTCCTCAGCCATGAACGACACTAGCTCCGATGCGCCTGGCGCCGCCAGAGCATTCTTCGCCGATTCCACCAACCGCCGCTGGCTCGCATCCGCCGCCGTCCTTGCCGTCGGCCTGGTCATAGGCGGCTACACCCTGGGCAATGGCCTGGTGCGCGCCCGCGACGCCGACCGTTCGGTCACCGTGCGCGGCCTGGCCGAACGCGATGTCACAGCCGATCTCGCCACCTGGTCGCTGACCTATTCGGCCAAGGCCGCCGATCTTTCCACCGCCCAGACCGAGGCCGACCAGGACAGCCAGGCGATCCGCGC
>JAYRPK010000154.1:0-2440 GCA_041911195.1 Novosphingobium sp.
CGGCCCGCTCCCCCGCCCGGCCACCCAGAACATACCATGCCGTTGGGTGGCCGGGCGGGGGAGCGGGCCGGTGCCGCAACGATCCGAAATGTAATTTCGGATAGAACCCTCATCCTGCCTTGCGGTTGGCTTCGCCATACTTTTCCTGCTCCTTGGCGAGCAGCATGGCGGCGAGGTAATCGGGTACCGCGCGGCTGAAATAATAGCCCTGGCCCAATGTGCAGCCGGCGGCGCGCACGGCATTGACCTGTTCGATCGTCTCCAGCCCTTCGGCGACGATCTCCATGCCGAGCGTCGAGCCCATGCCCGAGACCGCGCGGATGATCGCCTCGCTCTTGGTCCCGGCGTTGATGCCCGAGACGAAGCTGCGGTCGACCTTGATCTTGGAGAAGGGATACTTGCTGAGATAGCCCAGCGAGGAATAGCCCGTGCCGAAATCGTCGAGCGCGAAACGCACTCCGGCGCGACCGAGCTCCTCGATGAAGGTCGATGTATTCTCGCTGTGGTCGAGCAGCACGGTTTCGGTGATTTCCAGCTCCAGCCGGGTGGGATCGAGCCGCGCCTCACGCAGGGCGTTGAGGATGCCCAGCGCCGCGCCCGGCGCCTTGATCTGAAGCGGCGAGAGGTTGACCGCGATGGTGATGTCGTCGGGCCAGGCGGTTGCCGCCTTGGCGGCCTGTGCGGTGATCCAGTTGCCCAGGGTGATGATCGCCCCGGTCTCTTCGGCCACCGGAATGAATTCGTCGGGGCGCAGCTCGCCCTTTTCCGGATGGAACCAGCGCACCAGCGCCTCGAAAGCGCGGATGCGGCCGGTCTCCAGGTCGATGATCGGCTGGAAGAAGATCGACAGCTCGTCGCGCTGCAGGGCGAGGCGCAGTTCGGTCTCGATCTCGCGGCGGCGCATCAGGTCGCGGGTCATCGAAGGATCGAAGAAGCTGATCTGCTTCCGCCCGTTCACCTTGGAATGATACAGTGCCATGTCGGCGCATTGCAGCAGGGTATCGAAATCGGGGCCGTCGTCGGGCAGCAGGCCAATGCCCATGGAACTGGCCGCTTCCAGCCGGTTGCCTTCGATGCGCATCGGCCGGGTGATCTCGTCCATCATCTGCAGCGCCAGGTTCTCGGCGGCGCGGCGGTCGCGGATCTGGCAGGCAACGATGAATTCGTCGCCGCCGAAGCGCGCGACGATCGCATCTTCCGGAGCGATCGCGCGCAGGCGGTCGGCCACTTCGGCCAGCAGCTTGTCGCCGATCTGGTGCCCCAGTGCATCGTTGACTTCCTTGAACCGATCAAGGTCCATCCAGAACAGCGCCAGCCTCTGGTCGGGCGCCAGCGCCGACACGCGCTCGACGAGGAAGTGGTTGAGGCCGGCCCGGTTGAGCAGGCCGGTAACCACGTCGCTTCGCGCCAGGGTCTGCATGCGCTCGGCAAGCCGCGCGCTGGTTTCGGCCGCGGCGATCGAGCGGCGCAGGGTACGGAACACGTTCACCGTCACGGTCATCATCGCCGGCGTTGCCAGCACGATGGAAATGCCAAGGGCGACCAGTGCTACGTCATTGCGCGTCAGCAGCACCACGGTGAGCGGCACCAGGGTGAGCAATTGCTGGCCGATGGCGATCACCGGGCGGCCGGCATTGCGGGCCGAAATGGCGATGCCATAGCAGGCGGTGTTGGTCACCATCAGCATCTGCGCGGCGGGATCGACGTTGAGCGAAACCGTCAGCGCGCCCATCAGGCCGATCGACAGTGCATAGCCGAAGGCGCCGAATTCATAGATGGTTTCCAGCACGCGGGTGTCGCGCTTGTAGAACCGGGGCAGGATGAAGGCCATTGCCACGCGAGTGACGGCGATGACGGTGAGGAATACCGCGGCGATGGTGATTTGCGGCTGTTTCGCCAACCAGGCGGCCACCAGCGCCGTGCCAATTCCGCATGCGGCGCCCAGGGCAAGGCTGGTCGGCTGGGTATACAGCGTCTCGACCAGGATCCGGCGAACCCTGTCATCCAAGGCATCGGTGCCGAAAAGCACCCGCCGCAAGGTTTGCCAACGCCTGATAGGATTACTCCAAGCCCACCCGTTTTTACTAGCCTGGAGGTATCACCGAATGGTTAACGGGCTGGTCATAATTGGCCTTAACGCCAGCCTACCATCGCGCTAACACATTGTTAGGAATTGCAGAATCAGTGTCCTCAATGGCCCTTGCGAAAGGCCACGGCGGCAGCCATGCGCCGGTCGAGCGCGCCGCAGATCGCCAGCCAGTACTGATAGTCCTCGCGCGAGCCGGCGAAAAAGGCCCTTTCGGCATTGCGCCGCGCGCGCTCGGCGGCGGATAGGCCGTGCTTGGCGAAATGCCGCAGCGCTGCCTTGAGCAACCTGTCCGAACAGATCGCGTCGCCATTGTCGTTGGCCGCGTCGAGCAGCACCGGCATGGCCAGGCTA
>JAYRPK010000155.1:0-2838 GCA_041911195.1 Novosphingobium sp.
AGCAGGTCGGGATCGCCGGGACCGGCGCCAACCAGCCAGACCTTGCCTGGGGAAGGGGACAGATTGCTCATGCTGGGGCCAATGGCCATGGATCGGCAATAAGGCCAGTCAGAAACTGTTTGTCCCTGCCTAGGAAAATTTCGTGCCTAAGGGTCTTTCCGACCCAGATAGAGGCACCGTGACGGAGCCGATTTTGGCCCAGCACAAGGAGCGAGGAGGGAGCTATGCGAGCATATAGTGACCGACGAGGGACGCTGGGATGGGCCAAAATCGGCCCGCCCCTTCGGGGTTGTCACTGGAAGCCCCTCGGACTTCGTTGCGTCGCTTGACCGGGTTCCCGACCCGCTCTGCGCGACGCTCCGTGCCGAGAAGCTTCCAGTGACAATCACGGTGCCTCTATCTGGGTCGGAAAGACCCCAGGCCATTCCTTGATGTGCAGGTCGTGCTGCGGGTAGGGCAGCTTGACCCCCTCGGCCTTGAATCGCCGCCAGACGTTCTTGAGGATGTCGGACTGGAGGTTGCCGAGGCCTTCCTCCGGATCCTCGATCCAGATCTGGATTTCGAAGTGGATCGCGTTTTCGTCGAAACCCGTCAGCCAGACCTGCGGCTTCTGCCGCTGCAGCGCACGGGGGTTCTTGTTCGCTTCCTCCAGCAGCAGCTTCTCGACCTCCTCGATGTCGCAGCCGTTGTCGACCTTGACCGGCACTTTCACCCGCACGTCGCGCGAGGAATAGGACCAGTTTTCGACCGTCGAGGTCATCAGCTGTTCGTTCGGGATCAGGAACTCGACCTTGTCGCGGGTGATCACCGAAACCGCGCGGATGCCGATGCGGTTGACCTGCCCGACGGTCTTGCCGCCGCCGCCGCTGCTGACCGCAATGACGTCGCCCGGCTTGATCGAGCGGTCCATCAGCAGGATCAGGCCGGAAATCAGGTTGCCAAAGGTCTTCTGCAGGCCAAAGCCGATGGCCAGGCCCAGCGCGCCGGAAAATACCGTCAGCGCCGTGAGGCTGATGCCGAGGAAATCGATGGCGGCCAGCACCAGCACGACCCAGATGGTGATCGAAGCCAGCTTCTCGCCGAGCAATTGCTGCGCCGCGTCGAGCCGGTTCATCCGGCGGAACATGCGGCGCACGATCGCGCTGGCCAGTTGCCCAAGCACGATCACCCCCACCGCAACAACCAGCACCAGCAGGGCGTGATACAGCGAGATGTGGTAGCTGCCGACATCGAAGCCGATGGCGTCAAGACGCTGGATGACGCCGGCAAGGCCCTGCTTCGCCGTCATGCCGCGCTCCATGCGGCCAATCCGTGTTCGAGGTCGGCCATGAGATCGGCCGGGTCTTCCAGCCCGATCGACAGGCGCACGCCGAAGCGGTCTTCCGGCGCCAGACCGGCTGGCGGCCAAGGCATGACCGAGCGGTACCTGGCAGGATCGAGCGGTGTCGCCAGGCTCTCGAACCCGCCCCAGCTATAGCCGATGCCGAACAGCGACAGGGCATCGATCAGGCGGTCACGCGCGGCGCTGTCTTTGCCCTTGAGGACGAAGCTGAACAGCCCGCAGCCGCCCGTAAAGTCGCGTTGCCACAAGGCGTTGCCGGGCGATCCGTCCAGCATCGGGCACATGACCAGCGCCACTTCCGGGCGTGCCTGAAGCCATCGGGCAAGGACCAGCGCCGTGGCCGTCTCGCGCTCGAGCCGCACGCCAAGCGTCCGCAGGCCCCTCAGGCAAAGGGCCGCATCGTCGGGCGAGACGACCTGGCCCAGCGACTGCGCGCGCCGGCGCAGCTTGGCATACCATTCCGCCCCGGCGGAGGCGCTGCCCATCATCAGGTCGGAATGGCCGCCGACATGCTTGGTCAGCGCCATCAAGGTGATGTCCGCGCCCCGTTCGAGCGCGGGAAAGCCCAGCGCCGTAGCCCAGGTGTTGTCGATCAGGCTGACCAGGCCGCGCGCCCTGGCAATGGCGCAGAGCGCAGGGATATCCGGAACTTCCAAGGTCAGGCTGCCCGGCGTTTCAAGGAACACCGCCTTGCTCTTTTCGCAGATCGCCGCTTCCAGCGCGGCGGGATCGAGCGGGTCGAAGAACCGCGTCTCCACGCCGAATTCCTTGAGCAGCCCCATTCCCATGGCCCGGCTGGGATCATAGGCATTGTCGGTCATCAGCAGCACGTCGCCGGGCCGCAGCACCGCCAGCAGCGCCCCGGCGATCGCCGCCACGCCCGATGGATAGAGCACCGTTCCCGCCGCGCCTGGCTCCAGTTCGGTCAGTGCCTCGGCCAGCGCCCACTGCGTCGGTCCGCCGCGACGGCCATAGAAGAAGCGGCCGTCCTCGTTGGTCTTTGGCCCTTCGTGCAGGGCGGCGGTATCCTCGTAGAGATGGGTACTAGCCCGCCAGACCGGGGGATTGACCACTGCTCCGGGCGCATCCGGCGTCCCGGTCCATTCCTCGCGCCGCCCGCCGGTGACGAGCCGGGTTTCGGGAGACAGCTTGTCGGGTGGATGTTTGGCCATTGCCGCTACCTTCCCCGGCCAGGGGCCACAGGTCAAGCCGGGCCGGTCGCCTTGGGCGTGGAAGGATGGGCGCCCCATTCGCTCCAGCTGCCGTCATAGTGCGCCACGTCGCGCTTGCCGATGCGTTCCATGGCGAAGGCGAGCACGCAGGCGGTGACGCCGCTGCCGCAGCTGACCACCGTCGGCCGTGCCGGATCGACCCCCGCTTCGGCCAGCGCCGCCCGGATGCCGGTGCGCAGCCCCTCCACCATCTGCTCCAGCGGCAGGCCCTGGGGGCCATGTTCTGCCAGCGGTGGCACATGAATGAAGCCGCCGCGCGTGCGC
>JAYRPK010000156.1:0-5587 GCA_041911195.1 Novosphingobium sp.
AAGACCATGCGCGCCATCGAGGCCATCGCCCGGCCCGACTTCGTCCTGCTGATCGACACCATGCACTTCTTCCGCTCCGGCTCCACCGTGGCGGACCTCCAGGCGCTGGACCCTGCGGTGATCGGCCACATCCAGCTTTGCGACGTGCCGATGCCCGCGCAAATCGAGCCCTATATGGAAGAGGCCCTCCACGAACGCCGCGCGCCGGGCGACGGCGACCTGCCACTGCGGGAATTCCTGCAGGCGGCCCCGCAGGACATCCCCATCGGCCTCGAAATCCCGATCCGCTCCGAGGCGCTTGCCGGCATTGGCCCGCGCGAGAGGATGGAGCGCTGCGTCGCGGCGGCTCGGGCATTGCTGGCTTCTCCGGCGGGCACAGGCGCGTAGACATGCAAAAATCGCCAACCTCGAGAACCGAGAAAATACTCGCGATAATAGCCCTCGGCTTGCTCGCGGTATCGGTGACGGCGCAATATACATCTCTGTTTCTGTTTCTCGGAGCATCCGGCAACTCTCTGCTGAAGCTCATGTTGATCCCCGCCATCCTGATAATTCTGAGCATTCTCGGCAGAAAAGGATATTAGGTCCGTTCCTGATCCCTGCCCACGGGTCCATGCAGGGCTTGCCAAATCTTCGAACCGAAAGGCATCATGGCGCCTAGGGAGAGAACCATGGCGCAATACGACTATGTCATCGTCGGCGCGGGCGCGGCCGGCTGCGTGCTGGCCAACAAGCTTTCCGAGGACCCAGGCACCACCGTCTGCCTGCTCGAAGCCGGCGGCGGCGATGTCCATCCCTTCATCCACATGCCGCGCGGCTGCGCCAAGCTGGTGCGCATGCCCAGCCACATGTACCACTACATGACCGAGCCCGAGGAAGGGAATGGCCAGCGCCCGGATGCCTGGCTGCGCGGCAAGGTGCTGGGCGGCTCGACCTCGGTCAACGGCATGGTCTGGGTGCGCGGCCAGCCGGGCGATTATGAGGCGCTGGCGGAAGTGGCGGGCGAGCGCTGGGGCTGGCAGAACTTCGCCCGCGCCTATGAGGCGATCGAAGGCCACGAACTGGGCCCCGGCCCGGCCCGAGGCGGCAAGGGCCCGCTCAAGGTCTCGCTGCCACCCGAGCGCAATGCGCTGACCGAGGCGATCTGCGAGGCGGGCGACAGGATGGGCTGGCCGATCAAGCAGGACGTCAACACGCCCGACGAAGGCGTCGGCGTCGGCTACATGCCGCGCTCGATCTGGAAAGGTAAGCGCCAGAGCGCGGCCGTCGCCTTCCTCAATCCGGCGATGAAACGGCCCAACCTGACGGTGATCACCCATGCGGTGACCGACCACGTGGTCTTCGAAGGCAAGCGCGCAACAGGCGTCCAGGCCCTGCGCGGCGGGCAGATGATCGAGGTTTCGGCCAGCAGGGAAGTGCTGATCTGTGGCGGCGCGGTGGCGAGCCCGGGCATTCTCGAACGCTCCGGCGTCGGCGATCCAAAACTGCTGGAGGAGCTGGGCATCCCGCTGGTCCACGCCCAGCCGGCAGTCGGCGAGCACGTCAGCGAGCACCGTGCGATCCGCATCCAGTGGCGGCTGAAGCAGGCGCTGTCGTTCAACACCTCATACCAGGGCTGGCGGCTGCCGCTCTCGGTAATGCAGTATTACCTGACTCACGCCGGCCCGATGTCCGCCGCCGCCATCGAGATGCGCGCGGCCTTCAAGAGCCGTCCGGACGCACCGCGCGCCGATATCCAGTCGCAGTTCGGGCTCTATTCGTGGGACCTGACCAGCCCGACCGGGGCGCTGGAGAAAACGCATGGCTTCTGCGTCGTGGCCAGCATGATCTCGCCCACCTCGCGCGGTTCGGTGCATATCCACACCCGCGATCCCAATGCCTTCCCAGCGATCAGGCCCGGCTACAACACGAGCAACGAGGACCGCACGGTGATCCTCTCCGCCGCGCGGCAGCTGCGCGAATGGGCAAAGCAGGAACCGCTCGCCAGCCTGATCGAATGCGAAACCGCCCCGGGCCCGGAGGCGCAGAGCGACGAGGCCCTGCTGGCGGCGGCCAATACATTTGGCAGCGCCGGAATGCACACTGTCGGAAGCTGCCGGATGGGCAAGGACGCGCAGTCGGTGGTCGATCCGGAATGCCGCGTGCGCGGGCTGGAAGGCCTGCGGGTGATAGACACCTCGATCTTTCCCTTCATCACCTCGGGCAACACCCAGGCGCCGACCATGGCGCTGGCCTGGATCGCGGCGGAAATGATCCGGGGCCAATAAATCCTCCCCGGAACGGGGAGGGGGACCATGCGAAGCATGGTGGTGGGGCACCCTCGGGATAACTTGACCTTGCGAGGTAGAGCCATCCCGATGGTGCCTCTCCACCATCCTCTGCGAGGATGGTCCCCCTCTCCGTTCCGGAGAGGATTTGGCTTTGCAACGGCGCAGCCCCTTCGCCATCCTGCGCCCGACAGAATCGGGAGAGAACAATGGCTGTTGAACTGGGCGGGTTCCTCCGCACTACCCTGCCCCTGGGATTGAACGCGCTCGAGGACTTCGACAGCGGGCGTTATCATTCCGTCTGGCTGCCAGACCACATGGTGAGCTTCTGGCCGGATTCGATCTGGACGCCCGAATTCACCGACCTTGCCGTCGCCTCGCCAAGTCCGCACCGACACCTCGACGCCATGGCGGTTGCCGGCGCCGTCGCGGTGATGACCGAGCGGGTGCCGATGGCGACGCTGGTGGTCGACACCATTCGCCGCCACCCGGCCATGCTGGCGCAGACCGCGCTCACCCTGTCGCACCTCTCCAAGGGCCGCTTCATCCTCGGCCTTGGTTCGGGAGAACTCGAAAATACCGTGCCTTACGGCTTCCCTTTCGAAAAGACGGTAAGCCGGATGGAAGAGGCGATCCAGGTGATCAAGCTGCTGTGGGAGCGCGAGGGCCTGATCGATTTCGAGGGCCAGTTCTTCCAGCTCCACCACGCGCGGATGGACACCGAATACTACAACGGCACCCCGCCGCCGATCTATCTGGCGGCCGGCGGACCGCGCACCCAGGCGATGGTCGGCAAATATGCCGACGGCTGGTTCCCCGGCGCGATCCGCAGTCCGGAGCACTATGCCGAGTGCCTCAAGATCATCCACGAGAGCGCCGAGAAGCACGACCGCGACCCGCAGGCGATCGTGCCGATCTTCATGTGCCCCTGCTTCATCGGCGAGGAGGACGAACTGGACGAATTGCTCGCAGCCCCCCTGGTCAAGAGCTACGTGCTGCAGATCGAGGCCGAAAACCTCGCTTCGGTCGGCTTCGAGCATCCGATGGGGCCCGACTGGAAGGGCATCCATTCGCTCGATCCGGCCAAGCTTACCCGCGAAGTCCTGCTCGACATGTTCGAGCGCACCACGCCGGAAATGCTCAAGGCCTGGGTGCCGCACGGCCCGCCAGCGAAAGTGGCGGAATACTACAAGCAATATGCCGATGCCGGCGCGCGGGTGATCAAGATGCTCGATTACGGCGGTATGGCCGGCACCCGGTTTGCCGCCCGCTCCGCCGCGATGTCGCGGCAGGCGGAGGATATCCTGCTCGAAATATGCGCCTGACGGCGCGCGTCACCTTCCTCAGCGGAAGTTGTCTGCGTAGGCCTGGAGCTTGAGCCGGCGGGGCGGCGTTGCGGCGACGCGCGCCGCGATGCCGTGCTTGGCGGCATAGGCCAGCGCTTCCTCGCGGCTGGCGAACCTCAGCGTGACTTGCCGCTGGGTATCGCCTGACCCCGCCCAGCCCATCAGCGGATCGGCCCGCTGCGCCTCGGCGGGGGCGAATTCGAGCAGCCAATGATCGGTCAGCGCCTTGCCGGACTGCATGGCGTTCTTCGGGCGTTGATAGATGCGTGCGGTCATCATCGGCGCTTGCTGCGAAACGGGCGCGAAATCAAGAGGGCTTTCCCCTCCCGCATGCGGGAGGGGCGCCAAACTTTCCCCTCCCGTTTACGGGAGGGGCTAGGGGAGGGCCTGTTGTCGGGCCTCGCCTGACAAGCCCTCCCCCGACCCCTCCCGCAAGCGGGAGGGGAGATGGTGGTCAACCTCGCTTCGCGCGGTTGGCATTTTCGAATGCATTCTTCGTCTTCAGGCTCGGGTCCTCGGTCCAGGGTTCGTCCGGCCAGCGGTGCTTGGGGTAGCGGCCCTTCATGTCCTTGACCACGTCCTTCCACGACCCGCGCCAGAACTGCGGCAGGTCGCGCGTCGTCTGGATCGGCTTGCCGCCGGGCGACGTCAGCTTGAGCAACAAGGGCTGCGCCGGCTGGCCGAACGTGGGGTGGCGGTCAAGCCCGAACAGGGCCTGGACCCGCAGTTCGACGCAAGGCCCGCCGGGGTCCTCGTAGTCGATGGCGTGATGCGTACCCGCCGGGCTGACGAACTGCGCGGGGGCCAGCCGGTCGATCGTCTGGCGCTCGCCATAGTCCAGCCGGTTCAGCAACGCCTGGTGCAGCGCCCCGGCATCGAGCGCATCCAGCCTGCGGCCCAGCAGCGGCGCCAGCCAGAGCTCCAGCGAGGCCAGCAGCGCCTCGTCCGACAGCGATTCGATCCCGGCATACCGCCCGCGCCGAAGCAGCGAGGCACTGGCCTGCGACAGCGGCAGCAAGGCAAGCCCCTGTTCGCGCACCCGCTCCAGCAGGAACATGCGGATCGCTTGCACGTCGGGCGCAGGGTCTGGCCCCTTGCCCATGACCACCGCGCCAAGCCGCCGCTCGACCAAGGCCTCCACCCGCCGCTCGTCCGCCACCCAGCGCAGGGTCTGGCGCGTCTCGATACGGTGGGGCAGCCAGCGCAGCACTTCGGCCTCGGCAAGGGCAATGGCGCCGGTGATCCGCGAGCCCTTGGCTTCGCCTTGCGCTTCGCCGACCGCCAGCCATTCGGCGCGGGCCCGCGGCGAGGCGGGATCGAGCCTCAGGCCCCTGCCCCCGGCGGCCAGCCAGTCCTCGCCAGAAGCGGAGCGGCGCTTCGAAAGGTTGTCCGGAAAGGCCTCCGCCAGGAGAATGCCCAGGGGAATGTCGGCGCTTTCACCTCCATTCCCGCCCACCATCCGCGCCCAGCCCAGGGCCAGCTTGCGCGATGCCTCGGCACGGCCGGAGCGGTCGGCATTCCAGCGGTCGAGCCGCTGCGCCAGATCCTCGCCGCGCCCGCCAAGGCCCCGTTCCTGCAGCAGCAGGGCGATCCTGGCCGCCTGCGCCCCGGCGCCGTGTTCTGCGGCGAACAGCATCATGTGCGCCAGCGGCGGGTCCATCGGCAGCTTGGCCATGGCCTTGCCGTGGGCAGTGATCCGCCCTTGCCCGTCGAGCGCCCCCAGCGATTGCAACTTGGCCCGCGCCGCCGCCAGGGCTGCCGCGGGTGGCGGATCGAGCCAGGCCATGGCGGCCGGATCGCCCGCGCCCCATTGCGCCAGGCTGAGCAGCAGCGGCGCAAGGTCGGCGGTCAGCATCTCGGGCGGATCGAAAGCGGCGCGGCCGGGATGCGAGGCTTCCTCCCACAGCCGGTAGGCCACGCCCGGCCCCTGCCGCGCGGCGCGGCCGGCGCGCTGGGCGGCCGAGGCCTGGCTGG
>JAYRPK010000157.1:0-2865 GCA_041911195.1 Novosphingobium sp.
CATGATCGGCCCTACCGGCGCTGTGCGCGTCATGGTGGCGACCCGGCCAGTAGACTTCCGCAAGGGCGCGGACGGCCTGGCGGCGCTGGTCCGCGAGACGATGGACGCCGACCCATTCTGTGGGGCGATCTATGTCTTTCGTAAGCATCCGGTGAACCCCGCATGTGAGACGCCTCTGCCTCAGGCGATGCCTTACCCCGCAGTGGCCGCCTTCCAGTTCCACGGTAGCAGTTCATCAAGGCGCGCCGCCGGGATGCCATTGATTCTGGCGAGGACATCGGCCAGCCACGCCTGAGGATCAACGTCGTTCAGGCGGGCAGTGACGATCAGGCTATACATCGCCGCAGCGCGCTGTCCGCCGCGATCCGATCCGCAGAACAGCCATGCCTTGCGGCCGAGCGCGACGCCGCGCAGCGCCCTCTCGGCGGCGTTGTTCGACAGGCAGATCCGGCCGTCATCGAGAAAGCGCATGAACGCTGGCCAGCGCTGGGTCAGATAGCCGATGGCCCTGACCAGCGGATGGCCACGGCTGAACTGGCCCCGGGTCTGGCCAAGCCATACCTCCAGCTCCGCAATCACTGGCGTACTGCGCATCTGGCGCACGGCCCGGCGCTCGCTGGCGCTGGCCCCATTGATGTCGCGTTCGATCGCGAACAGGCTGTCGATCAGACGAATGGCGTCCAGCGCCCGCGGATAGACGGACGGCGGCTTCTGTCCCCGGGCCGACTTGCGGGCGGCGCTTTCGATGTCGGCAAGCTCAAAGAACTTGCGCCTTGCGTGCGCCCAGCAGCCGGCCTCCAGAATGGGGGCTGGCGCGCGCTCTGGCCTGTAGAGCTCATTGTAACCGCCATAGGCGTCGGCCTGCAGAATGCCGCTCCATGCCCTGAGGTGCTCCTGCGGATGAACGCCCCGGCGGTCACGTGAGTAATAGAAGACGGCCGCCGGCGGCGCGGGGCCGCTCCAGGGGGCGTCATCCCTGACATAGGTCCAGAGCCGCCCCGTATCGGTCTTGCCCTTCGCAAGAACCGGAACCGTGGTGTCGTCGCCATGCAGCCGGCCGGCGGCCAGCACATGCGCCTCAATCCGCGAGAACAGCGGGGTCAGCACCGAGGCCGCGCCGCCCACCTGATCTGCCAGCGTCGACAGGCTCAGCGGCACCCCCTCGCGGGCATAGCGCTCGCACTGGCGGTTGAGCGGCTGATGCTGGCCAAACTTCTCGAACACGATCTGGGCCAGAAGTTTGGGACCGGCCCAGCCGCGCGGCAGGACATGGAATGGCGCCGGAGCCTGAGCGATGGCCTCGCAGTCGCGGCACGAGAACTTCTCCCGCACCGTCTGGAT
The DNA here is from genome assembly GCA_041911195.1 of Novosphingobium sp. GTDB lineage: Bacteria > Pseudomonadota > Alphaproteobacteria > Sphingomonadales > Sphingomonadaceae > Novosphingobium. The sequence goes on from JAYRPK010000157.1 coordinate 1,342, forward strand.
CACCTTCCACTGGCGCGGGATCACCTCCAGCGTCTCGGTGATGTCCTCGCCCAGATTCCGCAGCCGCTCGCCGCCGCAGCAGGCGCAGGCGCGCGGGGCTTCGACCACCACCCGTTCGCGCGGCAGGTGCTCAGGGAAAGGTTGGCGGGCCGGCTTCCTGCGGCGGAACGCGGCGACAGGCGTGGTCGCGCGGGCGGCGGCTTTCTCTGCGGCAAGCTCGTCCTCGGTCGCGCCAGCCTCAAGCTCCTCCAGCTGCAGCTCAAGCTGGTCGAGCAGGCGGGCGGTCCGCTCCGGGGAGGCGCCAAAGCGCTCACGTTTGTACTTCGCAATGAGCAGCTTCAGATGGGCGATCTGCGCCCGGTCATCGGCGAGCTGGGCCCGGGCTACGGCGGCTTCTGCCTCGGCGGCCCTCAGGTCTGCTTCCGCCCGGTCAGCCCGCTCCACGGCGGCGGCAAGCGCTGCTTTCAGCGCTGCGACATCGTCAGGAGCTGGGCTGGCCATGGCTTTCATGAGCCGATTGAATCACACATCAGGACGTTTGTGGCGCCCCAAAATGCCGTCTGGCCCCAACTATTTTTGCTCAGCCGGCGCTGCGTGGCCGCCAGCTGTGTTGCGGATTGCGCCAATCAATCCCTTCGAGCAAATAGCCAAGCTGGGCCGCAGTTAAGGCAATCGCGCCGCCCTCTGTCGCGGGCCAGATGAACCGACCGCGTTCCAGCCGCTTCGCATAAAGCGACATGCCGATCCCGTCGTGCCACAGGATCTTGCACAGCGCCCCGCCGCGCCCCCGGAAGACATACAGGTCGCCGCCATGCGGATCGCGCCTGAAGTGCTCCTGCACCAGCAGCGCAAGACCATTCATGCCCTTCCTCATGTCGGTGTGGCCTGCGCAGATCCACACCCGGGCGCCGGCGGGGATCATCGCAGCGCCTGCAGCACGGCCCTGGCCAGCGCTGGCGGGGCTGAAAGGAGGATATCAATCCGAGCTGTGGCAAGGGTGACGGTGATCACAGGCAGACCGTCCGGCCCCGGTGCACTGGTATCTCCCTCAGCAGCCACGGCACAGCTGGAGCCCGTCGCCACCGGCGCGGACCCTTCATCCTCTGTCAGGACAACCGGTACGAACCGCGCCCCTGCCTGCCGGGCCTCGCGGCGCCACTTGTAGATCAGGCTCGTCGTCACATCGAACCGCCGCGCGACCTCCGCGATCACCGCGCCTGGCATGATTGATGCCAGCACAATCTCTTCGCGCTCCGCCTCGCTCCAGCGACGGCGACGTTCGGATCCGGAAATAACCGCCACTTGCATGATGCTGCGCTCTTAACTGCGTCCTTATGAGCGCAGCTTCGGCGCAAGGCACTGTCACCACAAGGCGGCCTTCACCGGAGGCTTACGACCCAGTCCAAGGAAGCGCTGAAAAGAAAGGCGGTCTCGGATCTGGAACTCCGTGGCCCCATCAGACAGTGAGTAAAGGGCCTGCAAGACAAGGATCTTGAACATCATGACAGGGTCGTAGGGCGGTCG
>JAYRPK010000158.1:0-3289 GCA_041911195.1 Novosphingobium sp.
CTATGGCGGTGACGGGCAAACCTCCTTTGCGCTGCCCAACCTCGCGGGCCGCATCCCCATCCATCAGGGTGCGGGGCCCGGCCTGACCCCGCGGGCGCTGGGGGAGGCGGGCGGCAGTGAAACCGTCGCCCTCGGCGTCCCGCAACTCCCCAGTCACAGCCACGTTGCGATTGGCGCCAACTCGGGTGCGGACAGAATCGGGCCGGCCGCCGCCTACTGGTCCACCGATCCAGGGGGCAACACCGGTGCGTACAGAACAACGGCCGGCAGCCAGATGGCGACCGGCGCGATCGGCACTGCCGGCGGCGGACAGGCCCACGCCAACATGCAGCCCTTCCTCGTGCTCAACTACATCATCGCGCTGGAAGGCATCTTCCCGTCGCAAAGCTGAGCACAATCCGTCCAGTACCCTGAAGCGCATCCGAAAGGAGAGATGTCGATGAGCGATCCCTACATCGGAGAAATCCGATCGTTCGGCTTCAACTTCGCGCCGCGCGGTTGGGCCCAATGCAACGGGCAACTGCTTCCCATCGCGCAGAACACCGCGCTGTTTTCCATACTCGGTACCATGTACGGTGGCGACGGAAGGACGAATTTTGCGCTGCCCAATCTGTCGGGAGCGGTCGCGATGGGCAGTGGCCAGGGCAGTGGTCTCACGCCGCGTAGCCAAGGCGAGCGCGGTGGTTCGGAGTCCGTGACCCTGACGCTGGGCGAGATGCCCGTCCACGGCCACGCGGCCAATGCCAATCCGGCGAACGGCAATCAACCCGGCCCGGGCGGCAACTTTTGGGCGCAGGACCTGGGTGGAAGCAAGGACTACGCTGACGCTGACACGGTGGCGATGGCGCCCGGGGCGATCGGGATTGCCGGGGAGGGGCAGCCTCACTCCAACGTCCAGCCCTTCCAGGTGCTCAACTTCTGCATTGCACTGCAAGGGATTTATCCGCCGAGGGGCTAGCAAGATCTGCCTGCGTGCGCCCGATGGGCGGCTTGGCCCGCCAAGCATTCAACACACACAGGAGCCGCGGTTCGGCTTGGTGATCAGTGAGGAGGCAAGTTCATGAGTGAACCTTTCGTCGGCGAGATCCGGCCCTTCGGCTTTGGCTATGCGCCCAGGGGTTGGGCGACCTGCGACGGTCAATTGCTGCCGATCGACCAGAATCAGGCGCTGTTTGCGCTGCTGGGCACGATGTACGGTGGCGACGGGCGAACCACCTTCGCGCTGCCGGATCTGCGAGGCAGAGCCGCGATGCACATCGCTCAAGCCCATCCGCAGGGGCAATCGGCCGGCACCGAGACCGTCAGCCTCACTGTCGCCCAAGTGCCCCAGCACAGCCATGCAGCCATGGCCAGCGCGGCGCCGGGCACCCAGTCGAGCCCGGCCGGAAAGGTCTGGGCCCAGGACTCCAGCGGGAATGTGATCTTCAGCAGTGCGGGAAATGCACCACTGGCCGCCGGGGCGATCGGCCCCGCGGGGGCGGGCCAGGCACACGCGAATATGCAGCCCTATCTCGCCGTGAACTACTGCATCGCGCTGCAGGGCATCTTCCCGTCCCGCGACTAGCCGGGATGGACGGCGAAGCGAGACCACTGTCCGCCGCTGCGCTCCGCGCAAGCCGGGGGGTGGCGCTGCGGGCCGAATGCGGGAACGACGAAGCCTTCGTCTTCACGCTTTTTGTCGAAGCGCGTGCGCCCGGTTTCGCGAATATCCCTCTCGAGCCGGCTCAACGGGATGCGCTGCTCCGCCAGCAATTCACGTTGCAGACAACGCAATATCGGCGCAGTTTTCCAGCGGCATCGTTCAGTATCGTCGAGTGGGGTGCCGCGTCCATCGGTCGCTTGTACGTCGACCGGTCGCCGCCGAGAATGCACGTGATCGACGTGGCGCTGCTGCGGGCGTGGCAGGGGCGCGGCATTGGCAGCCGCCTGCTGGGTGAGTTGCTGGAGGAAGCCCGCGTGGCCGGCCGCGCGGTTAGCCTGCATGTCGAGCGCGAGAGTCCCGCGCAATCTCTTTACCTGCGGCTGGGGTTCCGTGTGCTCCGTGACAAAGGGGTCTATCTGGAAATGGAATGGCGGCCTGCCCCGGGGGGGCGGGCCGCCTGAATCTGCCCGCCGCGGTCGGTGGGCCGCCCCTACTGCGCTCGCCTGCGGCGCGTGGCGGCGAAACCTGCCAATGCCATCGACAGCAAGGCACCGGTTGCCGGCTCTGGCACGTTGTTCGTCGGTGGCTGTGCGGTGGTCGTGATCCTCAGGGTCGAGAAATCGAGCGCTGCGCCGTTGAACGCGGTCTCACCGAACAGGCCCAGGCCCGGGCCCTGCAGCGCAAGGGCGAAGGTGGCCGTCCCGGTTCCGAGCGTGGCGAAAACGGAACTCGGTAGCGTAAGCGTATAGACGTCGTATTCCGATCGCGCCCCGCCACTGGCTTCGAACAGCGTGCTCATCGCGCTGGTCAGGTCGAAGCCATTCAGCGTGAAGGCTGCGACCTGATTCCCCGGCGCGGCGGACTCATGGTCGTAGATGCCGAGCGTCAGACTCGCGCCGAGGATGGTGGGCTGCGATCCGTAGGACGCGAAAGTCCAGCTTGTCGAGAAGTTGCTCGCGGTGTCGGCGCCGCTGAACACGCCGTCGAACGGTGCCGATTCGTTGCCCCCCGCCGTCAGGAAATCGGCCGTACCAGGCGTGCTGCCGTTGGTGAAGTCTTGCTCGCCTAACGTCAGCAGCACATCCGCTGCCGCGGCCTGCGATACCAAGGCAAGCGCAGCGGGTGCCAGCACTTTGAAACCTGTCCAGTTTCGATTCATCGATCTCTCCTTGGGGCTTGTGGGTGAATCAGCAACGTTCAACGGGCCTCGCCGCGATTTCCACACGGACAGCGGGTTGATGCGTGTCATTAAAGACGTGGCGCCTTCCGGTAGCAAGGCAAAGTGAAGGCGAAGAAAGGGATCCCGACAGCACCGTCCTTTCTGGTGAGTCGCGCCGTTCGGGTCTGCGGCGTTCGGTGGCAGTCCAGCCATCCAGCCGAGCGTCCACCTGGCGGATGTGATCCGTGCAACACGCAGCGAGGCTGATTTCGTGAGAACATCCGCGACAAGGGCACTGGATGAATCGCAGCGGCCGCCCGCGGGTGGCGGCTCCGGTGCGCTGGAATGATTGAAGAACGATCGGCGAGGCGAGGGTCATGGAAGCCGTGTCCTCTGGAATGAATCCGGTCTCCCGCGAAGTCATGCGACCGACCGATCCGCGTCAGGTCGCGAGCGCCGAGCGCGAGCAGCAGGGCGCGCGTGCGCAG
>JAYRPK010000159.1:0-1650 GCA_041911195.1 Novosphingobium sp.
CCACTGCTTTTCCGGCACGTCCGACAGCCAGACGAGATTGCCCGGCGACGGCTTGAGGGTGCGGCCGGCGATGCCGTTGCCGGCGCCGTCGTCGCCATGGCACATCGCGCAGTGGTCCTTGTAGATCCGCTCGCCGCGATCGTGGGTTTCCTTGGTCTGGGGCAGGGGGTTGGTCATCCCCTGATAGGGTTGGGGCACGCCCCACAGCGTCACGATATAGTGGCGCGGCATGGGGCCCGAGCCCTCCCACGGCTGCGGCCGCCACTTGCCGCGCACTTCGATATCGTCCTGCGCAGTGGCTGCCTGGCCCTGGCCCTGGCCCTGCGGCTCGGAGGAGCGCACCTGCCCGGCGCCGGCGACCAGCGACAGGGCCAGGAGCGCGGCGTACTTGATCGACTTCATGGTGGGCCTCCGTTGGGAATCAACTCTAGCGGCCACCATTGCGCAGGCGCTTGACCGGGGTCAATCACCCAGTCTTGAGCCGTGCCGCGATCCGCGCGTCGATCCGTGCTTCGAGCAGCGACAGCGGCATGATCCCTTCCTTCAGCACATCGTGGAACCAGGGCAGGGTGAACTTGTCGCCCAATGCCGACTGTGCCCGTTGGCGCAGTTCGAGCCACTTGTTGTGGCCGATCTTGTAGGAACAGGCCTGTCCGGGCCAGGTGCAGTAGCGGTCGATCTCGCGCTGGCTGCGGCCGCGGGTGAAGCCGGTGGTCTGCACGAAATAGTCGGTCGCCCGCTCGCGGGTCCAGCGCTTGTGGTGAATGCCGGTATCGACAACCAGTCGCGTTGCGCGGAACAGGAAGCTCTGCAGGTAGCCCGCGCTCTCGATGCCCGAATAGGCGCCCAGTTCGTCGGCGAGCTGTTCCGAATAGAGCGCCCAGCCTTCGCCATAGGCCGATATGAACAGGTTGCGCAGCAGCATCGGCATTTCGCCCATCTTGTGCACATAGGACAATTGCAGGTGATGGCCGGGAAGCCCCTCGTGATAGGTCAGCGAGGGCTGCTGGTATTTTGGCCAGTCGCCGGTCGACTTGAGGTTGATCCAGTAGATCGCATCGCGCGAACCATCGAGCGCGGGGCGCGAATAATAGCCGTTGGACGCGCCGTCCTGGATTTCGGGCGGCACCCGGCGGATTTCGAGGGGAAGCCGGGGAATGTCGGAAAAGGCGCGAGGGAGGCGGTCCCACATCGAGGCGATGCCCGCATTCAGGCTGTCGATCAGCGCCTTTCGCCCGGCATCGGTGTCGGGATAGACCTGGTCGGCACGGGAATTGAGCGCGGTCAGCCGTTCGCCGACAGAGCCGCTGGTCAACCCGGCGGTCCTGAGCACGACGTCGAGCCGGGCAGTGAGGTCCGCCACCTGGTCGAGCCCCACCTTGTGGACTTCGTCCGGGGTCATTTCGGTGGTCGTGCCGGTGCGCAGCGCCTCCACGTAAAGCTCGTCGCCGCGCGGCAGCCGCCAGATGCCGTCGCCGGCCAGGGTCTTGCCGCGCAGGCCTTCGAGCAGGGCGATCTGCCGGTCGATCGCCGGATAGACCAGAGCCGAAACGATCCGCGCCGCCCGCGCCGCGAAGGCGCCGGAAATCCCCTTGGCCGCGGCGCGCCTGGCCAGCGAGGCGACCATGCCGCTTTCCTCAGGCGCGGGCG
>JAYRPK010000160.1:0-4617 GCA_041911195.1 Novosphingobium sp.
CGAACAGGCGATCCGCGACATTTTCGCCGGGCGTTTCGGCCAGGCCGGAGCGGAAGCGGTGATCGAGGAGTTCCTCGAAGGCGAGGAAGCCAGCTTCTTCGCTCTCACCGATGGTTCCACCATCCTGCCCTTCGGCTCGGCGCAAGACCACAAGCGCGTCGGCGAGGGCGATACCGGCCCCAACACCGGCGGCATGGGCGCCTACAGCCCCGCCCCGGTGCTCACCGCCCTGCTGGAAGGCGAGGCGATCGAGCGGATCATCGCGCCGACGGTCAAGACGCTGGCCGACGAGGGCATGCCCTATTCCGGCGTGCTGTTCCTTGGCCTGATGCTGACCCGCGAAGGGCCCAAGCTGATCGAATACAACTGCCGCTTCGGCGATCCCGAATGCCAGGTGCTGATGATGCGGCTGGAATCGGACCTGGTCGAACTGCTGCTCGCCTGCGCCGAGAACCGGCTCGGCTCGGTGCAGCCCCCGCGCTTCTCGCCGGACACCGCGCTGACCGTGGTCATGGCGGCACAGGGTTATCCGGACACGCCGAAGAAGGGCGGGCGGATCAAGGGGATTGCCCAGGCCGAGGAACTGGGCGCCAAGGTGTTCCACGCCGGCACTGCGATAGGTTCCGATGGCGGGCTGACCGCCAATGGCGGGCGCGTACTCAACGTCACCGCGCGAGGGAGCAATGTCACAGAGGCGCAGGCAAGGGCCTATGCGGGGGTCGATGCGCTCGATTTCCCCGACGGCTTCTGCCGCCGCGACATCGGCTGGCGGGAAGTGGCGCGGGAGAAGGCGCGCTAACCGCGCGGCCCCACCGGCCGGTCGCCCTTGACGTAGCCCTTCTGCAATACGCGGTTTCCGGCATAGTCGTTCACCGCGTAGTGCTGGAAAGAGCGGTTGTCGAACAACGCCAGGTCATGCACCTGCCAGCGCCAGCGCATGGTGAATTCCAGGCTCGCCGAATGCTTCCACAGCATGGCGAGAATCGAATCGCTCTCATGCTGCGACATGCCCACCAGCCGCTCGGTCCACAGTTCATTGACGAACAGCGCCTTGCGTCCCGTCTCGGGATGAACTCGCACGACCGGGTGAACGTTGCGCATCGTCTCCTGGAGATAGGCGGTGTTGGAACCGCCCAACAGCGGCAGGGTCTTGTAGGCCGAGTGTTCCGCCTCCAGCCCATCGATCATCGCCTTCACCGGCTTGGACAGGGTCTCGTAAGCCGCATACATGCTGCCGAAGCAGGTATCGCCGCCGCCGGAGGGCGGCAGTTGCAGCGCGCGCAGCGAAATGAATGCGGCAGGCGCCGGGGCGAGGGTCGAATCCATGTGCCAGACCTGGGTGGCTTTCGCGTTGCCGTAGGTCGGCATGTCGTGGACCGAACTGTCCAGCGTCGGCGGGGCCAGTGCGGCGACCGAGAAGGGATCGGTCGATAGCTCGCCGAACCTCGAGAGGAAGGCAGCGGTCTGCTCGCGCGTGATGTCCTGGCCGCGCAAGAACAGCACGCCTTGGTTCAGCAGGGCTTCGCGCAGCACGGCGACTGTCTCGTCGTCCAGTTCCTCGCGCAGGTCCACGCCCGAAACGATAGCCCCGACCACAGGCGTCACTGCCTCGATGCTCACCCGGTTGATCGTCGCCATCTGTTCTCTCCCTAATCGCCGCGCCCCATGCCGCTGTCGGTGACGGCATGACGTTCGCTCCACAGGAACCGGATCTGCCGGTCGGCAATCTTCCAGGCGCCGTGCTTGCGCGCATATTTGTCAACGTAGCGGATGACGACATTGATCGTCGAAGCACCGTCCGGATCGAGATGCCGCGCCGTGCAGAGCACCTGGCCGGTTGCCGCATCGCCCTGCACATCGACCAGATGGTTGGTCATCATGTGCGTGGTCGCGCGGTACATGCCGCGCATTGTGTTCGGGATGGAGGCGAGTTGGGCGTGGCCGGTCAGGTCCGCAAAGGGCTGTTCCGCGTCCGGGTGATAGCTGCGCAGCCGGGCATCGGGCGTGAACACCGAGAGGAACAGCGCCTCGTCGCAAGCGTCCACCGCCGCCGCATAGCGGTAGGCCAACTGATTCAGTTCGACGACGTCTTCGCTTGCCATGCACCTCTCCCAAGTGCCGGCGGCATTGTGGTCCGGCCGTCAGATATCCGCAAGCCTCGCCTTGACCAGCGCCTTGAGGTCCGCCTCGGGCCGCGCGCCGTAGTGCGAGATGACTTCCGCCGCGCAGATCGCGCCCAGGTGCAGGCATTCGCGCAAGGTCCGGCCGCGCACATGGCCGAACAGGAAGCCGGCGGCGAACAGGTCGCCCGCGCCGGTGGTGTCGACCACGTGTTCGATCGGCTCGGCGGCAACCGCCGCCCGCTCGCCGCCCGAGACCGCCACAGCCCCGTCCGAGCTGCGCGTGACGACCAGCGTCGGCACCTTGCCTTCCAGCATGGCGAGGCCTTCGTGGAAGTCTTCCTTGCCGGTCAAGGTCGCCAGCTCGTGCTCGTTGGCGAAGAGGATGTCGATCTCGCCGGCGTCGATCATGGCGCGGAAATCGTCGCCATGGCGGGCGATGACGAAGCTTTCGGAGACGGTGAAGGCCACCTTGCGCCCCGCCGCGCGAGCGGCGGCGATCGCCCGGCGCATGGCGGCGCGCGGTTCTTCCGGATCCCACAGGTAGCCTTCGAGGTAGAGCACTGCGGCGTCGGCGATGGCATCGAGGTCGAGCGCACGCTCGGGCAGGAACTGCGAGGCGCCGAGGAAGGTGTTCATCGTACGCTGGCCATCGGGCGTGACGAAGATCAGGCAGCGCGCGGTCGGCGGCTCATCGGCGCGGGAAGGCGTATCGAAGGCAATGCCGGCGGCGCGGATGTCATGCGCGAAGACTTCGCCGAGCTGGTCGTCCGCCACCTGGCCGATGAAAGCGCATTTGGCGCCGAGCGCGGCCAGGCCCGCCAGCGTATTCGCCGCCGACCCACCGGAAATCTCGCGCGCCGGGCCCATGGCGTCATACAGTTCGCGTGCCCGCGGAGTGTCGACCAAAGTCATGCCGCCGCGCGCCAGCCCGAGCCGCTCGATGGTCGCCTCGTCGCAGGGCGCGATGACATCGACGATGGCGTTGCCGATGGCGATGACGTCTCTTGAAGGCTGCGGCATGGATGAATTCCCCCCGGTGGGCTGCTGGTTGCGCCGCCGCGCCTAGCCGCACCTCGCCGCGCCCGCAAGGCGCACGGGTGATTGACACGAGGGCCACCCCGCGCGATTTCCCGCCCGGATGCTGACTGCCTTCGCCCTCGCCCTCGGCCAGCTCGCCGATCCGCGAGTGCTGCGCATTCTTGCCAAGTCCGTGGGTGTGACGCTGCTGCTTTTCGCCGTGCTGGGCGCGGGCTTGTGGTGGGCCGCCGGCACGGGCCTGGCGGCATGGGGCCTGTCCGAAGAAACGAGCGGGCTTGCCGCCCTGTTCGTCGCATTGCTGGGCGGCTGGTTGCTGTGGCGGGTGCTGGCCATGGCGGTGCTGCAATTCTTCGCCGACGAAGTGGTGGTGGCAGTCGAGGCAAGGCACTATCCGGCAGCCTTGGCCAATGCCCGGCAATTGCCCTGGCGCGAGGAACTGTCACTGAGCCTTGCCGCAGGCCTGCGGGCGATCGGCTTCAACCTGCTTGCCCTGCCGCTGGCGCTGTTGCTGCTGGTGACCGGCATTGGGCCGGCGCTGCTATTCTGGCTGGTCAATGCCCTGCTGCTGGGGCGCGAGCTGGCCCAGATGGTCTGGGCCCGGCATCGCCATGCCCGGGGTGCGACGCCGCCGATATCCCGCATGGAACGGTTCGTGCTTGGCGGGGTCTCCGCCGCACTGTTGTCTCTGCCCGTCGCAAACCTGCTTGCGCCGTTCATCGGGGCAGCGATGGCGGCGCATCTGATCCATCGCAAGGATGCCCCGCCCCATGCGGCGTGAAATTTTGACAATATTGGCAATCACACCCCTGCTCGCGGCCTGCGGCGGCAGCGGCGGCAAGGTGGCGAGCGCCAGCGACACCCAGCCCGCCCGGACGCCGCCTTCGCGCGTGCTCAACTATCGCCAACCGGTGCGCACCCCGCCGCCGCCGCCGCAGGTGCAGCACCTGACCGGCCTTGAAGGCGTGATCGGCGCGACTTCGGCCGAACTCACCCGGCAGTTCGGCCCGGCGCGGCTCGACGTGTGGGAAGGCGATGCGCGCAAGCTGCAATTCACCGGCGATGCCTGCGTGCTCGACGTCTATCTCTATCCCGGTGCGGCCGGGCGCGAGCCGCAAGCGACCTATATCGACGCGCGACGCGGTTCCGACGGCAAGGACGTCGACAGGCCGGCCTGCATCCAGGCGCTGCGGAAGTAGGAAGTTTTTCGTTTCGGCGCGGCCGAAACGGGGCGGGGGAGCGGGCCGGCGCCGCATCCGACGTAAGTCGGAAAATCAAGGTAACCCCGATTTAAGGATATTCGGCGATACCCGTGCCCGGATATCCAGGGGCAATCACCCATGACCATGCATTTTCGCGCGCTGGCCGAACAGGCCGTTCTGGACGGCGCGGTTTCCGCCGAGGAAGTGCTGTCGCTGCGCAGCCAGGGCTGGCAGGATGGCGTCATCGACCGCGACGA
>JAYRPK010000161.1:0-13953 GCA_041911195.1 Novosphingobium sp.
CTTCCATTTGGAGAGCTGGCGCAGGTCGCGACCGCCCCAGGGTTCGGCAGCGTTGATCATGGTGTCGTCGAGTTGCCAGCGGACCAGTTCGGCGCCGTCCTTCTCCAGCGTGGCGGTGGTCCTGCCCTCGACCCGATCGGCGACGCGCATGTCGAAGCGGCTTGGCTGGGTGTCACGGGCATGGGCGGCCATCAGCACGGCCAGGTCATAAAGGTGGGTGCAGTGCTGGAAGGGGTCGCGGTTCGCAACGTCGCTCAGCAGTTCGCCGGTGAGTTCGCCGGCGATGTGCGGGGCGGCGCCGGGGCAGCCGGACCAGGGGTGGCGGACGGCCTCGGCAGTCACCGCAGTGATGCGGCCGTCGCGGTGATCGAAGCGCATGTGGAAGCGGTGCATGTCGTCTTCCAGCGCGCCGCCGATCCAGCCATCTGCGGGCTGCAATATGATTCGCCGCCACAGGCCGGGGGGCCAGGTGGGATAGCTGTCATTTTCGATCATCGAATCCTCTCCCGCTCCATTAGAGTCTGAATTCGAAATTCGCGAAAGAGCGAATTTCGAGGCGGCACCGGCCCACTCCGCATTCCGCTCGTCCCGAGCGAAGTCGAGGGGCCGGCCACCCAACGGAATTGTATGCTCTGGGTGGCCGGGCGGGGGAGTGGGCCGGTGCCGAACGATCCGAAACGATAGTTTCGGATCAGTAACTTGGGCCCTAGTTTTCCGAGAATGCAAACGGCTGGGCGGTGCGGCGGTAGTCGTCGGGCAGGACTTCGCGGCCGATCGGCGGCACTGCGCGGGCGGTGCATTGTGCGCGCTGGCACAGGCTGCAGGTGACGCCGATCGGCGTCGCCGATGCCAGTTTCGGATCGATCCCTTGCGCATAGGCGAGGCGCGGCGCGTGTTCGGCGGCGCAGGCGAGCGCGATCGAACGCATGAATCTCGCTCGGCCATGGCCGCCGCCGCCGGCGGTGACGGTGCGGGCGATCGAGAAGAAGCGCTGGCCGTCGGGCAGCTCGAGCCACTGGGTCACCACTTCGCCGGGGCGGCGGAAGGTCGAATGGACGCTCCACAGGGGGCAGCCGCCGCCGTGCGCGGCAAAGGGAAAGCCGGCGCCGTCCAGGCGCTTGGATACATTGCCCGCCTCGTCCACCCGGATGAAGAAGAAGGGGACGCACTCCGCGCCCGGCCGATTGAGGGTGGTGAGCCGATGGGCGACCTGTTCGAAGCTTGCGCCGAACAGGCGGCTGAGCCCCTCGATGTCATAGCGCCGCTGCTCGACCGCCTGGGCGAAGCGCGCATAGGGCATCATCAGGGCCGCCGCGCCATAGCCGCCCAGCGCGCGGCGGACGAGGTTGGCGGCGGTCTCGCCGGAGAACTCACCCGCGCGCACCACCTGCCCGATCTCGCTGCGCATGGCAGAATAGGCGACATGCAGGGCGAGCTGGTAGGCGCGGCTGGCGCCGTCGAGCGAATCGTCGATCATCAACTGTTCGTTGTGCCGGTCGTAGCGGCGGACCGAATCGACCAGCACGTCGGAAGGGAGGAAGCGCACCCTGACGCCGCGCGATTTCAGCCAGGCCTCCGTGCCGCCTGCCGCGGCCACTTCCTCGGCCAGCGCTTCGGCGCGCGTGTCGAGCGCATGGAAATAGTTGCGCCGCTCGGCGACGAAGCGCCGCGCCTCGGTCACCGGATCGTTGCGGTCGGCGCCACCCATGGCGCGCTGTTCGGCCAACGCGCGCTGTTCGCGCAGGTAAGCGCCGTGCAGGCGCAGCAGGGCTTCGGCGACGCCGGGAAAGTTGGTCGCGACATCGGCCATTTCCAGCGCGGGCAAGTCGATATCGGCGAAGATCGGATCGCGCAGCGCTTCGCCCAGCCGCCGGGCATAGTCGCCGCTGTCCTCGCTGGCGATGTCCGCCACCTCCAGCCGGTAGACCTGGGCGAGGCGCAGCAGCAGGGGCGCGGTGAGCGGGCGCTGGTTGCGCTCCAGCAGCGCGACATAGCTGGGCGATATGCCCAGATCCTCGGCCATGGTCTGCTGGGTGAGGCCCAGTTCGCGGCGCAGGCGCCGCAGCCTTGGCCCGAGATAGAGCGATTGCGTTTCAGCCATACAAGGCGCTTTGTCATGTTTATACAACTTTACAAGTTTTAATTGTAAAGCCTTACAGCCCGACTCCGCCGCGCCTTGCCGCAGCGCAGCATGGGCCGGTAAATGCGCGCATTCCACGCATTCCGAAGGATCGACTGAAGTGACCTACCTGCAGACCAAGCTCGAAGCCGGCCGCACGATCGAAGCCAATGGCGCCCCCTGGGCCGGCATCGAAGCCGATTCCGTCGCCCGCATGCGCCTGCAGAACCGCTTCCGCACCGGCCTCGACATCGCCCGCTACACCGCCGGCATCATGCGCCGCGACATGGCCGCCTACGACAAGGACCCGGCCAACTACACCCAGTCGCTCGGCTGCTGGCATGGTTTCGTCGCGCAGCAGAAGATGATTTCCATCAAGAAGCACTTCAAGACGACCAAGGGCCGCTACCTCTACCTCTCCGGCTGGATGATCGCCGCGCTGCGCAGCGAGTTCGGCCCGCTGCCCGACCAGTCGATGCACGAGAAGACGAGCGTGCCGATGCTGATCGAGGAAATCTACACCTTCCTGCGCCAGGCCGACGCCCGCGAGCTGGGCGGGCTGTTCCGCGACTATGACAAGGCGCGCGAGAGCGGCGATGCGGTCAACACCCACCGCCTGCTGCACAAGATCGACGAGTTCCAGACCCACGTCGTTCCCATCATCGCCGACATCGACGCCGGCTTCGGCAATGCCGAGGCGACCTATCTTCTCGCCAAGAAGATGATCGAGGCGGGCGCCTGCTGCATCCAGATCGAAAACCAGGTTTCCGACGAGAAGCAGTGCGGCCACCAGGACGGCAAGGTCACCGTGCCGCACGAGGACTTCCTCGCCAAGATCCGCGCCGTTCGCTACGCCTTCCTCGAGCTGGGCGTCGACGATGGCGTCATCGTCGCCCGCACCGACAGCCTGGGCGCCGGCCTGACCAAGCAGATCGCCTTCAGCCGCGAGCCGGGCGACATCGGCGACCAGTACAACGCCTTCCTCGATTGCGACGAAGTCTCGCCCGCCGAGATCGGCAACGGCGACGTGCTGATCACCCGCAACGGCAAGCTTCTGCGCCCCAAGCGCCTGCCCTCGAACCTGTTCCAGTTCCGCTCCGGCACCGGCGAGGACCGCTGCGTGCTCGACTGCATCACTTCGCTGCAGAACGGCGCCGACCTGCTGTGGATCGAAACCGAAAAGCCCCACATCGAGCAGATCGCCGGCATGGTCGACCGCATCCGCGAAGTCGTGCCCAACGCCAAGCTCGCCTACAACAATTCGCCCAGCTTCAACTGGACGCTCAACTTCCGCCAGCAGGTGTTCGACCGCTGGGAGAAGGAAGGCAAGGACATGTCGGCCTATGACCGCGCCCGTCTGATGAGCGCCGAATACGACGAGACCGAGCTCTCCATCGAAGCCGACGAGAAGATCCGCACCTTCCAGCGCGACGCCGCGGCCCGCGCCGGCATCTTCCACCACCTGATCACCCTGCCGACCTATCACACGGCCGCGCTCAGCACCGACAACCTCGCCAAGGAGTACTTCGGCGACCAGGGCATGCTGGGCTACGTCAAGGGCGTGCAGCGCGCCGAGATCCGCCAGGGCATCGCCTGCGTGAAGCACCAGAACATGTCCGGCTCCGACATCGGCGACGACCACAAGGAATACTTCTCGGGCGAAGCCGCGCTGAAGGCGGCCGGCAAGGACAATACCATGAACCAGTTCGCGGCCTGAATGTTATAAGGGAATCGGGTTCGGTGCTTGCGCCGGGCCCGCGTCCCGCCTGGTCCTGAAAGGATTTGCCATGGCAGAACCCACCCGCTCCCGCGCCGTCCTGTCGAACGAGGACTTCAAGCTGCTGAAGGAGGCTGTGCGCTTCTATCTCCAGCACAATGAGGACTCGCCGGAATCGGCCAAGTACTCGAACCTCTACCACCGCCTCGGCAGCGCCTTCCGCGGCTGAAACAGGCGCAGACTTTCCTGGGGAGGAAAGCCCGGCCCGTCGCGTTCACTCCCTGTGGCGCGGCGGGCCTTTTTTGTTGGTTGGCAAGCAGTCAGTCGCGAGAGCGGCCAAGGCTACAACACATTCCCGTCGCGATCCCGGTAGATCTCCCGCCGCCCGACATGGTTGGCCGGGCCGACAAGCCCGTCGCGCTCCATCCGCTCGATCCATTTCGACGCGGTGTTGTAGCCCACGCCCATCTGGCGCTGGAGCCATGAGGCCGAGGCCTTCTGGCTTTCGAACACCAGCTGGCAGACCTGGCGGTACTTGCGGTCTTCCGGACTGTCGGACGCGCCTTCGAGGTCGTCGATGCCGAACATGCCGTCTTCCGGTTCCTCGGTGACCGAATCGATGTATTCCGGCTCGCCCTGCCCGCGCCAGAACTGCGCCACGCGTTCAACCTCCTCGTCGGAAACGAACGGGCCGTGGACGCGGCGCACGGCTTCGGTGTTGGGCTTGTAGAGCATGTCGCCCTTGCCCAGCAGTTGCTCGGCGCCCTGTTCGCCCAGGATGGTACGACTGTCGATGCGGCTGGTGACGGCGAAGCTGATGCGGGTGGGCAGGTTGGCCTTGATCACGCCGGTGATGACGTCGACCGAAGGCCTTTGGGTCGCCATGATCAGGTGGATGCCGGCGGCGCGGCTCTTCTGGCTGAGCCGCTGGATCAGCACTTCGATCTCCTTGCCGACCGTGACCATCAGATCGGCCAGCTCATCGACGATGAGGACGATCTGCGGCAACACCTGGTAATCGAGCTGGCTTTCCTCGTGCAGCTCCTCGCCGGTTTCGGGATCGAAGCCGATCTGGATGCGGCGGCCGAGCGGCTTGCCCTTGGCCTGGGCCTGGGTGACCTTATCGTTGAAACCGGACAAGTTGCGCACGCCGATCTCGCTCATCTGGCGGTATCGGCGTTCCATTTCCTCGACCGCCCACTTCAGGGCGCGCACCGCCTTGGCCGGCTCGACCACCACCGGCGAGAGCAGGTGCGGGATATCGTCGTAGCTCTTGAGCTCCAGCACCTTGGGATCGATCAGGATCAGGCGGCACTGCTGCGGGGTGAAGCGGTAGAGCAAGGACAGCAGGATGGCGTTGAGGCCGACCGACTTGCCCGATCCGGTGGTGCCCGCGACCAGCAGGTGGGGCATGGCGGCAAGGTCTGCGACGATGGGTTCGCCGGCGATGTCCTTGCCCAGGATGATCGGCAGGTTGCCCTTGGAATTGGCGAACTTCTCGCAGGCTACCAGTTCCTTGAAGGACACGGTCTGGCGGTCGGCATTGGGCAGTTCGATGCCCATCACGGTGCGGCCGGGGATCGCCGAGACGCGAGCCGAGATCGCGCTCATGTTGCGGGCGATGTCGTCTGCCAGGCCGATCACCCGGCTGGCCTTGATGCCCGGCGCGGGCTCGAGCTCGTACATGGTGACGACCGGGCCGGTGCGCACTGCCTTGATCTCGCCCTTGACGTTGAAATCGTCGAGCACGGTTTCGAGCAGGCGGGCGTTGCGTTCCAGCGCGAGCTTGTCGACCTTGACCTGCGACTGCGGTCCGGGATCGGCGAGCAGGTCGAGGCCGGGCAGCTCGTATTCGTCGAACAGGTTGCCCTGGCGGCTGGCGGCGCCGAGCTGCGCGGGCTTGGCGGAGCGGGTGGAATCAGAGATTTCCGGCGGCTTGCGCGGTGCGTCCAGCGGGGCCGCGGGCGCGGCATCGCGCTCACGCTTCGCCCGTGAGGGACGGCGCAGCAGCGTGGGTGCTTCGCCTGCCTCATGCACCCGGCGCGGCAGGCGCGGCAGGGTCAGCAACTGGCCCCAGTCCACCGCGAAGACCCGTCCGGCAATATAGGCGCCCAGCACGAGGCACAGCAGCGCGGCGGGCAGCACCAGCCAGAAGCGCGAGGCCTGCGGCAGATAGGACGCCGCGCCGAGAATCGCCTTGGATCCGAGCAAGCCGGCAATCCCGCCCATCGATGCCGGCAGGCTGCCGCCCGGCTCGGTGAACATCAGCGACAGCACGGTGCCTAGCAGTGTCATCGCCAGCAGCAGCAGCGCGATCGGCCGCCACCAGGCGTGATTGGCATGCGGCAAGCCGGCATCGTCTTCCTCGGCGATCCGCCACAGCTTGCGGGCGAAGACATAGAGCAGCGGCAGGAACAGCACCGAGACCGGCCCGAACAGGAACAGGGCCCGCTCCGCCGCCCAGGCGCCGCCCGCACCCATCCAGTTCCTCGCCTCGCCGCCGGCCGCGGTCGAGGCCGAGGGGTCGGTCTGGTGATAGCTCACCAAGGCCAGCGCGAGGAACACCGCCGCGGCGAACAACAGGATCGCCCCGCCAAGCTCGAGGCTGCGCACCAGGGCGCGGCGCAGGATGGCACCCCAGTTCTTGGTGCCGATCCGCTGGTTGGATGCTCCGATTGCGCGCGCCGCCATGTCAATCTCCCGAGGACCGCCCATCATGCGCCCTTGGGTGACTCCTCGTCAAGAATCTTGAGCGATTCCAGCGAGTCGCGAGCCGGGGATAAGACCGTCGATGGCGGCCCAAGCCATTGATCCCAGACTCTTTCCCCGCGTTTGCGTCATGCCGCCAAGGGCCAAGACCGGCGCCTTCGCCAAGGCCGAGAGCAGGCGGAAACGGATCGGGCCAAGGACTTTGCCACCCGGGTGCGAGCGGGTGGGGAAGACAGGGGAGAGGACAATGGCGCTGGCCCTTGCGCGGCGGGCCCGGGCAATTTCGGCAAGGCCATGCGCCGTGACCAGGCGGGGAAGCGCCGGCCCGCGCGTTATGGCCTCGGGCGAACCATAGGCCGCATCCGCACCCCACTGCCGCGCCTGCCGCGCCGTTCCCGACAGCGCCACGCAATGCCCGTGCCGCCGTGCAATCCGCACGAGCTGCATGAACCGCGCGCGGCGTTTGTCCGCCGGCAAATGGTAATGCCGGAACACCAGCCCCGAGCCGCGCGGCAGCGAGGCCAGCACGCGTTCCAGCACCGCGTCATTGCGCGCGTCGCTGACGAGCCAGATGGAAGGAAAGGCGCTCTGGCGCTTGGGCATGGCCGCGCTATAGCAGCGCGGCATGATTGAACCAGCCACGCTTCTCGCCGATATCCAGGACCGCATTGCCGCCGCGGCGAAACTCGCCAGGCGAAAGCCCGAAGACATTACGCTGGTGGCGATCAGCAAGACCCACCCCGCCGAACGCATCGTCCCGCTGATCGAGGCCGGCCAGCGCTGTTTCGGCGAAAACCGGGTGCAGGAAGCCGAGGCCAAGTGGCCCGCCCTGCGCGAGGCCCATCCCGGCATCGACCTGCACCTGGTCGGCCAGCTGCAATCCAACAAGGCCGAGGAAGCGGTACGCCTGTTCGACTGCATCCATTCGCTGGATCGTCCCTCATTGGTTTCCGCGCTGGCCAGGGCCATGGACAAGGTGGGGCGGCAAGTGCCCTGCTTCGTCCAGGTCAACATCGGCGAGGAGGAGCAGAAGGGCGGTTGTGCCATCCAAGCCCTCCCCCAGCTCCTCGCCGAAGCCCGCGCGGCAGGGCTGCCGGTGATCGGCCTGATGTGCGTTCCGCCGCACGCAGTGGAACCCGCCCCCTGGTTCGCGCTGCTCGCCAAGCTGGCGGATGACAATGGCCTCAAAGGCCTCAGCATGGGCATGAGCGAGGATTTCGAGACCGCCGTGATGCTGGGCGCGACGCATGTCAGGGTAGGCAGCGCGCTGTTCGGCGCACGCGAATAGGGAGTGAGATGATGGTGCCAAAGGTATCGCAAATCCGCGAGGAAATGGCCGATCGCGAGGCGATCCGCGATTGCCTGTTCCGCTATTGCCGGGGGATCGACCGGATGGACCCGGAATTGCTCGCGACCGCCTATTGGCCCGGCGCCATGGACTATCACACCGGCTTTACCGGCACGGTCGAGCAGTTCATCGAATGGGCCCTTCCCCGCCTCGCCGCGATGGAGCAGGCGATGCACATGATCGGCAACATTTTCATCCGCATCGAGGGCGGCGCCAATGGCACTCGGGCCAAGGTGGAAAGCTACCTCTGGTCGGTCAGCGTGCTGCCGGGGGACGAACCGCAGAAGGTGATCACCTGCGGGCGCTACAACGACAGGTTCGAGAAGCGCGACGACGAATGGCGCATTGCCGAGCGCTGGGTGGTGCACGACTGGTTCGAGCAATCGCCCAACACCGGGGATTGGGGCGTGGGGCCGTTCGGCATGGAAGGCCTGCTGCGCGGGGCGAACAAGCCGGACGATCAGAGTTATACTTGGCTGGGGATGGATTGAGCAAGATCCTCCCCCGGTGGGGGAGGATTTCTTGCGCTACTTCGCCCTTGCGAGGATATTCGCCGCTGTCGTCACCAGCCCGCCGTTGGCGTTGATCGTCAGCCCGGTCAGCCAGCGCCCCTCGTTCGAGGCCAAAAAGCCCACCACATCGGCAATGTCCTCCGGCTCGCCCAGCCGCCGCAGCGCCGTCCAGGGCGGCACGGCGTTGGGCCAGGTCTGACCTGCGATCATCTCGGTGCGGGTGCAGCCCGGCGCCACGGTGTTGCAGGTGATCCCCCGCTCACCCAGCTCCTGCGCCAGGCTGCGGATGAAGCCTTCCGACCCAGCCTTGGCCGCCGCCCCCGCCGAAACCCCCGGCGCGCCCCAGGTGGCCATGCCGGAGGAGATGAACACGATCCGCCCATGCTCCGATTTCGTCAGCCGCGCATATTCCGCGCAGGCGAGGATCGTCGCGCGCAGGTTCAATGCCAGGGTCCGGTCGATCACCTCGGTGGTGAGGTTCACCGCCAGCCCCTGGCTCCCGCCCCCGGCATTGAGCACGAGTATGTCGAGCCCGCCCAGCTTCTCGCAGGCCTCGCGCACCACCTGCTCGGCCGTCTCGCCCTCGGCGAGATCGCCCATGACGACCACGCCGCCGATCTCCTTCGCCAGCGCCTCTGCCCGCTCCTTCTCCTGCCGGGCATGAACCGCCACCCGCGCGCCCTCCGCCGCAAGCTTGCGCGCAATCGCCGCGCCAATCCCGCGCGAGGAGCCCGTCACCAGCGCCGTTCTTCCTTCAAACCGCATGTCCTTGTCTCCTCAGGAAGCGTAGGCAAGGATGGTGGAGGCGGACGCAATCGCGCCCCCGGTGGCCGGGATGGTGTGTCCCGTCAGCCAGCGCGAATCGTCCGAGGCCAAAAAGGCGACGAGGTCGGCAATGTCCTCCGGCTGCCCGGCGCGGGCCATGGCGGTGTAGCGGGGCACGGTCTCGACCACGAAGGCCGGCGCCTCCTTGCTCAGTGTTAGCCCGGGCTCGACCGAATTGCAGGTGATCCCGCGCGCGCCCAGTTCCTGCGCCACCGAGCGCACGAAGCCCGCCGCCGCCGCCTTGGCCCCCGAATAGATCGCGCCCATGACGGCCGGCTGCGAGGCCGAGGCCGAGCTAATCAGCACCACCCGGCCATGCTCGCTCTGCGTCAGCCGCGCGAACTCGCTGACCGCGAGGATCACCGAGCGCAGGTTGAGCCCCAGCACCATGTCGACCGTCTCGGCCCTGGCCTCGGTGATCGGCCCGCTATGTGGCGCGCCGGCATTGCAGACGAGAATATCGAGCGCGCCGTGGACGGCGAAGGCATCCTTCACCACCTGCAGCGCCGTGTCGCCATCGCCGAGATCGCCCAGCACGACATCGGCCGTGCCGCCCTTGGCGCGGATCTCCGCCGCAACCGCATCGGCCAGCGCCGGATCGTTGCGTGCATGCAGCACCACCCGGGCCCCGTCCGCCGCCAGGCGCCGCGCAATCGCCGCACCGATCCCGCGCGAGGAGCCGGTGACCAGGGCTACCCTTCCGTCCAATCTCACAGCAAAGTTCCTCCATCGACGGGGATCACTGCCCCGGTAATCATGCGCGCCTTGTCCGAGCAGAGGAAGGCGATGACGTCGGCCACATCCTCAGGCTGGGTGATGCGCTTCAGCGCCTGGTCAGCCAGGGTCGCCTCGCGCATCGGGCCGTGGGCGAGATAGGGGGCGACAGTCTCGCTTTCGGTGGTCGCAGGGGCTACGGCGTTGACCCGGATCCACCGCTCGCCCAGCTGCATGGCCGTCCGGCGGGTGAGCGATTCCAGCGCATATTTCATCGCGCCATAGGCTGCGACCGGATAGACCGCGCGCCGCGCCGTCACCGAGCTCAAGAACACCACCGATGCCCCTTCGGTCAGCGAAGCGGAAAGCTGCTGCAACAGGAAGAAGGGCGAGCGCAGGTTGATGGCGAAGATCTGGTCGAACATCTCCGGCGTGCAAGCGTCAAGATCCCCGCCCGGCATGACCGCCGCGTTGAGCACCAGCGCATCCAGCCTGCCGCCGCAAAGCCTGGTCACTGCCGCCGCCAGTTCATGCGCGGCATTGGGCTGTGACAGATCCGCCTCCACCACATCCGCATTGCCGCCCGCCTCGCGAATGCTCGCCGCGACCGCCTCGGTCCGCTCGCGCTGGCTGCCGTAGTGGAGGATCACGCGATAGCCGTCCGCCGCCAGCGCCCTAGCCGTCGCCGCGCCGATCCCTTGCGACGCGCCGGTAATCAAGGCGCACTTCGCCTCTGCCATTCGCCCTCTCCCTTCGCTCGGCGATTCACCGCCGATTGCAATTGTGCCGCCACCTATCCATGCTTCGCCGCAAAGACACAAGCGAGAGGATGGAATGATGGATCGCCAGCGTGAATTGGACCTGGCCGGCAAGGTCGCGATCATGACCGGGGCCAGCCGCGGCGTCGGCAAGGAAGCGGCGCTCTACCTGGCGCGGCGGGGGGCGAAGGTTGTGCTGGCGGCTCGCAGCGTCGAGCCGCATCCCGATCCCTCGCAGCCCGGCACGCTGGGCGAAACGCTGCACCAGATCGAGCAGGCAGGCGGCGAGGGCTTTGCCGTGGCGACGGACCTTGCGAAGGAAGAGGACCTCAGGAACCTGGTCGAGCGCACGGTGGAACGCTTCGGCGGGGTCGACATCCTGGTCAACAACGCGGCGGCCACCACCGGCGACTACTGGAACAAGACCTTCCTCGAATTGAGCCGCGAGGAATGGCTCTACCAGTTCGACGTCAACCTGCACGCCCCCATCACCCTGATGCAGCTGTGCATTCCCATCATGGAAAAGCGCGGCGGCGGGCGGGTGATCAACGTCACTTCGGGCAGCGCCGAGGTGTTCCGCCTGACCGAGGAACCGCGCCACAAGAACCTCGGCTCCAAGAACCTCGAAGTCCCCGGCTACTTCTGCGCCAAGCGCGCGCTCGACCGGATCGGCTCGGTCATCGCGGATTCGATGGAGCAGAAGAATGTCCACGTCATCGGCCTGATGCCGGGCTGGGTCGCCACCGAAATGGTCACTGCGCGGCTGGAGCGCGAAGTGGGCTCGCTCGACACGATCGAGCACCGCCCGGTGCCGATGAATGTGCCCGCCCGCATGATCGCCTACTTCTCGGCCTGCGAGAATCCGGCGGAATACAACGGGCGGCTGTTCTTTGCGGAACGGGAGCTGGCGGACATGGGGATCGAGGTGGATTGAGGTTGAAGGTAATGCAGTTTTGCATTACATCGGTGTCAGATTGGAGAAGGCCATGACGACACTGACCGTAACCGAACGGGGCCAGGTGACACTGCGCAAAGATGTGCTCAAGCATCTGGGCATCCAGCCCGGGGACAAGATCACGCTCGATCTGCTGCCCGGCGGACGGGCGGAGTTGTCGGTGGAGAAGCGCAAGCACACGTGGGATGAACTTGTCGGGCTGCTGGATGACAAGACGAATGTGCATCTGACAATCGACGAGATCAACGAAGCCATTGCCGAAAGCTATGTCGCCGCGGGCATGCAAGGCATGGAACGTGAATGAAAATCAGCGTTGACGCCAATGTGTTGCTGCGTCTGGTTGTCGACCATGACGCGCAGCAAAGGCCGCTGGCGATAAAAGCGCTGGCAGCCGCTGAACTGGTGGCGGTGAGCATGCCAGCCTTGTGCGAAGTCGTCTGGGTCATGCGCAGCCGCTACAAGATCGCAAGGCCGGATGTGGCGGCGGCGATCCGGCTTATTGCGGACATGAGCAATGTCGTACTCAATCGGCCCGCACTCGAAGCGGGCCTGAGAATGCTCGAAGCCGGCGGCGATTTTGCCGACGGAGTGATTGCCTTCGATGGGCAGTGGCTGGGCGGGGAGGCCTTTGTTTCGTTTGACCGGAAGGCTGTGAAGTTGCTTCAGGGATTGGGGGAAGAGGCGCTGTTGCTCGGCTAATCCATTGGTGACATTGTTGTCGCCAATGGAACTTCACGCTTGCCCCGGCGGTCGCGAAATTTGAATTTGCTCTGATATTCACGTCGCTGCTTGGTAACCTCATAGAGTACGATACCTGTGCTCGTTCCGAGGTTGAGACTTTCTATCATTCCGAACATTGGAACGCTGACGCACATCGCGCTACGCTCGATCGCAAGATCACTCACTCCAAGGCTTTCATTGCCGAACCAGACAGCCAGTTTGGCATGTTTTGTGTAATCACCTTCATGCAAAAAGATGCTTTCTTTCCCCTTGATGTGCGGCGAAGTGACGATGGACACGAAATGCTTGCTTTCGAGGTGGGCAAGGCATTCCTCTGTGCTGTCAAATCTCTTCACAAATGTCCATTTCACAGCAGACACGGACAGTTTTGAAAGTTTGGTGTCATGCCGCAACTCCTGCCAATCCTCTGCTAGGATTCGCCTCGAATCTACCACGTAGACCTTTTCGACACCGAGCGCGTTTACGTTACGAATTACCGTACCGATATTTCGTGGGTTTTGCGGGTCTTCAATGACGGCGATGAGGTTCTTGCAACGAAAATTCTTGATCGCATCGGCTCGTTGGCGCGCGGACGATTTTACTTGAGGCTTCTCGTCTTGCATATTTGGTGGCTCCTCCATCAAGGCACCAGCACCGTATCCCGCGCCTCCGCCAGCATCCTGGGATAGTCCAGCGTATAGTGCAGCCCCCGGCTCTCCTTGCGCTTCAAGGCCGAGCGCACGATCAGTTCCGCAGACTGCAGCAGGTTGCGCAGTTCGATTAGGTCGGTCGAGACGCGGAAAGCCCCGTAATATTCGTCCACTTCGCCCATCAGCAGTTCGATCCGGTGCTGCGCGCGTTCCAGCCGCTTGGTGGTGCGCACGATGCCGACGTAGTTCCACATGAAGCGGCGCACTTCGGTCCAGTTCTGCTTGATCACCACTTCCTCGTCGGAATTGGTGACGCGGCTTTCGTCCCAGGCGCGCACTTCGGGCGGGGCGTCGAATTGGTCCCAGCGGGCGAGGATATCCGCCGCCGCCGCCTCGCCGAAGACGAAGCATTCGAGCAGGGAGTTGGAAGCAAGGCGATTCGCGCCGTGCAGGCCGCTTTCGGTGCATTCGCCGGCGGCATAGAGCCCGGGCAGGTCGGTGCGGCCGGCCAGATCGATGACCACGCCGCCGCAGGTATAGTGCTGCGCGGGGACCACCGGGATCGGCTGTTTCGTCATGTCGATGCCGAGGCCGAGCAGCTTCTCGTAGATGTTGGGGAAGTGCTCGCGGACGAATTCGGGCTTCTCGTGGCTGATGTCGAGGTGGACGTAGTCGAGGCCGAAGCGCTTGATCTCCGCATCGATGGCGCGGGCGACGACGTCGCGGGGGGCCAGTTCCAGCCGCTCGTCATAGAATTCCATGAAGCGCTTGGAGGTGCGCGGGTTGATCAGCCGGCCCCCTTCCCCGCGCACCGCCTCGGTGATCAGGAAGTTCTTGACCTCGAGGTGATAGAGGCAGGTCGGGTGGAACTGCATCATTTCCATGTTGGCGACGCGCGCTCCCGCCCGCCAGGCCATGGCGATGCC
>JAYRPK010000162.1:0-2573 GCA_041911195.1 Novosphingobium sp.
ACTGACGCCGCCGGACTCGCCCATGTGATAGTAAGTGCAGCCCGCCTCACACGCGCTCTTGATGAGGTGGTGCTGGATAAAGTCATTGCCACGCACTGCAGGCGACAGATCGAGGTCGCTGGCGCCACGCCAGTAAACTGCAGAGTTGCCGTCAATGAGCATTACGGCGCCCGCAACCGGGACGTCATTTAGAAAAGCAAGATGAATGCTCAGCTTGTCTGACGCAGCCTGAGCGGCATTCCTGAATTTCCAGAATGGCTCGCGCCTGCTCCCGGTCATTCTCGCGAGAGAAGCGGGTATTCCCTTCTTGCCGGCCTTTCCTTCACACCACTTCAAGTAAAGGTCATAGAAGGCCTTCACAAAACCCGGATCATTTCCCGAGCGGAGCTCGAGACCAGAGCCCAGTGCCTTCTTGACGTGCCTCCGTCGCCTGGTTGTGAAGCATTGGCTTGAAACGTCATCGAAACCACCACTCAGGTCCATCACGTGGGTCTTCAATTGGCGAGTGACCCAGCCCGGAAAAAGGCACGAGCGCAAATGTTCACTATGCAAGGGGTTCGGCCTGATGAGTATGCTCGCGTATGGACGTTTCCTGAGATCATCCAGCACAGGCTGGAGCAACTCCTCCGTCAATGGCTGGTCAGCAAGGAGACCACCCGCCCCCATGCCGTGCGGCAGGGCCGCGGCGGCCGAAATGCCCGGGGCAATCCGGCGTGCGGCCAGCAGCACGGCCATGGATCCCGCATCCGACACGTAGAGCAGGCTTTCGTCACGGTACCGCCCATCGAGGCAGATGCCGTCCATCCATTGTGGTGTCTGAAAGGGCGACGCGTCAGGAATCGCGGCGAGCAGGCGCAGCCAGACTTCAAGCCGGAGAGGCACACACGCGATGCTTGGCTGCTTTTCGACGAGTTGCATCAAAAATCTCTCCTGACGCGCGCGACCTACGCAGGCAATAGCAACAGATATCGAGTGTCAATCCGATACAGACGGCCGCTCGTTTCCAACGGCTTGTCAGCGCCGGAAGAGGACATTCTCTTCACTCGCGCACGTAGTGCAGCTTGTCGAACTGTTGCCGGAAGGCCGCCACCTCGGGCGCCACAGACTGCGCGGCGCGGCGCTTGAGCAGCACGTCGGCGATGAAGCGTGCCACCTGGCCCATGTGTTCGGGTCCCATGCCCCAGCGCACGATCTCCGGCGTGCCCAGCCTCAGCCCGTTCAGGTCGCCCGCCACCTCGGCGATGGGCAGGCCGATGCCGCAGGCCAGCACATTGGCTTCGCGCAACAGCTTGGACGCCGTCTGGCCGCCGCCGAAATCCGCCGCCTCGATGGCCAGCTGGTGCGAAGTGGTCATGCCCTTCGCCGCGCCATGCACCGGCACGCCCTCCGCCGCCAGCGCCACGGCCAGCGCATGCGCGGTCTCGGCCATGGAATGGGCATATTCCGGTCCATGGGCCTTCCAGTCCAGCAGCGTCATGGCGAGGGCCGCCGATTTCGCCGCGTCGAAATTCGCGGTGAGGCCGGGGAAGGCGATGGCGTCGATACGCTCGGCAAGTGCTGCGTCATTGGTGAGGATCAGCCCGGCAGGCGGCCCGCCGAGGCTCTTGTAGGTGCTCATGGTCATCACATGCGCGCCCTCCTCCAGCGGTTGCTGCCAGGCCTTGCCCGCGATCATGCCGGACATGTGCGCGGCGTCATACATGAGGAGTGCGCCCACCTCGTCGGCGATGGCCCGCACTTCGCGCACCGGGTGACGGAACAGGTTCAGGCTGCCGCCGATGGTGATGAGCTTCGGCTTGAGCCGCAGCGCATCGGCGCGCAGCCGCGCCACGTCGAGCGTGAAGTTCTCCGCATCGACGGGTGCGGGATGGGTGACGAGGCCATAGAGCCCCGCCGCCCCCGCCGCGTGATGCGTCACATGCCCGCCGATCGAAGCGGGCGGCGCGATGATGGTGTCGCCGGGCTTCGCCGCCGCCATGAAGACGTAGAGATTGGCGAGTGCGCCTGAAGCGACGCGGATCTCGGCATAGCGCGCGTTGAACACCTCCGCCGCCAGCTCTGCCGCCATGATCTCGATCTTCTCGATGCCCTCGAGCCCCATCTCGTACTTGTCGCCCGGATAGCCGAGCGACGGGCGCGAACCGATGCCGGACGCGAGAAGCGCCTCGGCCTTGGGATTCAGCATGTTGGTGGCGGGGTTGAGGTTGATGCAGTCGCGCTGGTGGATGCGCGCGTTCTCGGCCACGAAGCCCAGCAGCGCCTGCTCGATCTCGTCCACGCTGGCGCGCGCCACCTGCGACGCGACGAGCTGGACATAGCTTTCGGGCCCCGCCGGAACCCACTCGCGCCGCTGCAACATGCCTGACCGTCCCCCTGTTACGGGATCACTCTAGGCTGCGGAGTGCCGCCTCGACAATCGCGCGTTCGGCGGGGTCGAAGCGCAGCACGGCGGTGGGGTGGTGCGTCTGCATGCGGTCCGCCGCATGGTCGCAGCGGGTGAGGTAGGCGTGCGTTCCCCCCGCCGTGGCGAGCAGCTTCCGCGTGCCGCACAGCGACTCGAGATGACCCACCAG
>JAYRPK010000163.1:0-2474 GCA_041911195.1 Novosphingobium sp.
GAGCTGGCCGAGGCGCGCAAGGCATTGGCCTTGGCCGGCGGCGGCGCGTCGGGCGGCGGCAACGCGGCCGACGAAGTGCGCGATGTTGGCGGCGTCAAGTTGATCGGCCGTGTGCTGAACGGCGTGCCGGGCAAGGACCTCAAGGGCATGGCCGACGAATTCAAGAAGAAGCTGGGCTCGGGTGTCGTCGCGCTGATCGGCGTCGAGGACGGCAAGGCCTCGGCGGTGGTCGGCGTGACCGACGACCTGTCGAAGAACTACAGCGCGGTCGAGCTGGTGAAGGCCGGCGTCGCGGCGCTGGGCGGCAAGGGCGGCGGCGGCCGTCCCGACATGGCGCAGGGCGGCGGCCCCGATGCCGCGAAGGCGCCCGATGCGCTGAAGGCCATCGAGGCCGCGCTGGCGGGGGCCCGATGACGCGCGCGCTCGCAGCATTTGCGGCAGTCCTCCTGCTGGGGGCCTGCGCGCCGAAGACCTTCACCAAGGAAGGCAAGCAGGACGCCACCATGGCCGAGCAGTATGCGCGCGATGAAGGACAGTGCCGCGCGCAGGCCAAGAACGTTGCGGGCCAGGAGCGCAACATCGAGGACCAGCGCCGCGCCGTCTTCTCCGGCGAGCGCGACCGCTTCGGTCAGCAGGACCTCTATCGGACGATGGACAACCAGGGCTACCAGAACAACTTCGACCGGCTGGTGGCGCGCTGCATGGAAGCGCGCGGCTGGACGCCGAAGAAGACCGGCCCGATCCAGATGCCCAAGCTGAGCTGGTAGCATCGTGCCGGAAGGGGTGGGGCCGGAAGGGCTGGGGCTGGGAGGCTATGTCCTGCTGTTCGTCGCCTGCGGCATGGCGACGATTCCGATCACCATCATGGTGCTGAAGTTCCTCACCGGCCCGTCCTGGGCCGAGCGGCTCGACAAGGCGCTGTCCTGGTCGATGACCGGCTGGATCCTGGGCGTGATGATCTTCTATGCCGGCATGGTCCTGCTCGAACGGCAACGCCCCTGCGAGATGCAGCGCACCAACCAGATCACGCAGGCGTGTAAGGACTATTTCGACTCCCTGCCGCGCTAGGCTGGAGCGGCGCGCTTGCCGAGCCTAGGCTCCGGCCGTTTCGTGCCGTGATGTTTTTGGAGGTCGACATGCCTCGCAGGATCTCGACGGCCATCGTTCTTCTCCTGCTCTCGCAGGCGGGATGCGCGACCAAGGAGGAGCGCGAGGCCGTGTTCGACAATCGCCTGCGCGAGATGGCGGGCTCGCCGGAAGCCGCGCTGTTGAACGGCATGGGCCGCATCCCCGACAACAGCTACCAGCTCGAAGACGGCAGCAAGGTCCTGCAGTGGCGCTGGGACACGTCCTATATCGATCCCGGCATGCCGCCGCTCTACTACGGCCGCTTCGGCGGCTGGGGGCGGGGCTGGGGCGGCGGGATGTGGATGCCGATGGGCGGATTTCCGCCCACGCTGGTCCGCCAGGGGTGCATCGTCGAATGGACGATGGTCGGCGGGGCGGCGCAGGGCTATCGCTGGCAGGGCGCCGGCTGCGCCAAGGTCTCGCCCTGATCCGCTGGCATCAGCGCTTGGTTTCGCTCTGGCCGCTTTCCTTGCGCAGTCGCTCCGCCAGCGCACTCATCAGTTCCTCGTAGGTGGGCGCGGCCGCCAGCGACGTGGCGCGGGGAAGCATGCTGTAGCGCTGATGGCCATCGGGCGTGAGATGCAGCCGATCATCCGTCATCTCGACCAGGGCCAGCGTCTTCAGCCGCACGAGATCGCGCTGCGAAAGTTCCCGGGCGCACGAAATGCCGAGGGCGACCCGGCGCAGGGTGATTTCCTCGTTCGGACTGAGCGGAGCATCGAGACTACGTGGCATTCATCCTCCCCGTCGCCACTTCTCCACCTTTCGACCGGGGCAGCAAGATAAACAGCCAGCACGGCCGATGCGGTTAGAAACCCCTTCGTTCGTCGTCGAACAAGGAGGGAAAAGCTTGAACTGCAACGATTTCAACCATGGTAGCGATTCTCGTTCGCATCGGCGGGCCGATTTCATTTCCCACAAGGATGGTGATTTATCTGTGACCTGCCGGACACAGGGGAAAAGCTATTGTCGAAATCTCACTGCGGCGCCTGCCCTTCGCCCCATTTCCTGCGTTGAGTCTCCTGTGCGTGGAGGATGACAATGAAGATGACGAAGATTGCTCTCGCGGTTTCAGTGTGTGCTCTGTTCGCGACACCCGCGTGGGCGGACAAGGACAATGGTCGCGGCCAGGGGCAAAATCAGGCTCAGGGCCAGGGCCAGGGCCAAGGTAAAAACCAGGGGCAGGGACAGGGCCAAGGTCAGGGTCAAGGCCAAGGTCAGGGCCAAGGCCAAGGTCAAGGTCAGGGCCAAGGTCAGGGCAAGGGCAACCGCGACATGGGGCGAGGCGACATGGGGCGGGGGCCGGGCAATCCGTCCGTCGGCGCGGCCCATGGCAATGTTGCGCC
>JAYRPK010000164.1:0-9244 GCA_041911195.1 Novosphingobium sp.
CGCCGCGACGATTTGGCTGGAAAATGGGTTGAACCTTGCGCAAGGCTGCGATCAAATCGCAAATCCAACGGAGAGACACAGCCACCATGAGCGAAGAACCCCACCTGCTTACCGAAGTGGTCGAGAACATTCTAATCGCCACGTTCAACCGCCCTGACAAGCTCAACGCCATGAGCTTCGAGATGGTGAACCTGATCGAGGAGGCCGTGCATCGCTTTCGCGATACGCCGGAACTGAAGGTGATGCTGTTCAAGTCGAAGGGCCGCTATTTCTCCGCCGGCGCCGACCTCAAGCAGGGCGATGGCGGTGAGCGCAAGTGGCCGGAAAAAGGCTCCGAAGTGCGCGAATCGCACCGGCTTCTGCCCATGCGCCGCGTGTGGAACGAGATCGAGGGGATCGAGAAGCCCTTTGTCGTCGCCCATCATGCGCGCTGCGTCGGCGGCAGCCTGGAAATGTCGCTTTCGTGCGACTTCCGCCTTGCCGCCGAAAGCGCCAGCTATGCCTTCCCGGAAGCCAAGTTCGGCGTCCTGCCCGCGACCAATGGCGTCAGCCGCCTCGTGCGCCTGATCGGACCGCACTGGGCACGCTACATGATCATGGCCAATATCCCACTGGAGGCGTGCGAAGCGCTGAACGCCGGCCTCGTCCACAAGGTCTATCCGGACGAGACCTTCGAGGAAGACGTTATGGCCTTCTGCCGGCACCTGGCGAGGCAGGACGGCGAACTGGTCGGTGCGGCCAAGGTGGCGATCGAGCTGGCGGCGGACCTGCCGGCCTACCAGGCGGCGCAGGTGGAACGGCTGGTCAACAGTTCGCTGATGATCACCCCGCACTACCGAGACCTGACGACGGCGCACATCTCGAACATCGGCAAGGGCAAGGGATACTGAGCATGGCCGAAGAGGACGGGCAGGACACTTCGAAATTCCGCATCTTCCGCGCCGCAGACGCGCCGGGACTGATGGAAGCGGGGTGCATGGACGTGAAGCCGTTCACGCCCGTCCAGCGGGCCGGCATGGATAAGGCCGTGGCCGCCGGCTATATGGAAGGGGACCAGATCAAGGTCCTCACCCAGTTGCCCGGCTTCAGTCTGACTCACGTGTGGTTCAAGGAAGGCTACCAGCTGCCGCTCCACAGCCACGACGCCGATTGCCTCTATTTCATCATCTCCGGCTCGATTCGCCTCGGCACCGAGGAACTGGGCCCGCGCGACAGCTTCTTCATTCCGGCGGACGTTCCCTACACCTACAAGCCGGGGCCCGATGGGGTCGAGGTGCTGGAAATCCGGCACAATCCCACCTTCGATTTCGTCAACCACGCCAATGGCGAGGCATGGTGGAACAAGGCGGCCGAGCAGATCGCCGAGCGGCGCGAGGTCTGGAAGGACGCAAAACGGCCGGTGCTCAATGGATGACAACCTGATTCGCTACGAAAGCCCGGCTCAGGGCGTCGCCCGCCTCGTCATGACACGGGCGGACAAGCACAATTCGCTCAATCCCGAACTGATCTTCGCGATCGACGCGGCCTTCGACCGGGCGCTGGCGGACGACAGCGTCAAGGTCATCGTGCTCGCGGCGGACGGCCGCAACTTCTCCGCCGGGCACGACATCGCCGACACCGTCGAGCAGTACCAGGAGAAGATGCAGACCATCAGCCCGCGGAAGTCCGGCTGGAGCGGCTTCCAGGAGCCCGGCGCGCATGGCTGGTATGCATCCGAGAAGGAAGGCTACCTCGAAAGCGCGCGGCGTATCCGCAATTGTTCGAAGCCGACGATCTGCGCGGTCCAGGGCAAGTGCATCGCCGGCGCGCTGATCTATCCGTGGGTATGCGACATCATCGTCGCCGCCAGCAACGCAGTGTTTTCCGACCCCGTCGTGAACTTCGGCGTCTCGGGCGTCGAATGGCTGGCGCACCCGTGGGAGCTCGGCCCGCGCAAGGCCAAGGAATTCCTCTTCACCGCCGACAGCTGGAATGCCGAGGAAGCCTGGCGGCTGGGCATGGTCAACCACGTCGTCGCGCCCGAGGAGCTGGAGCAGTTCGTGCTCGACATGGCCATCAAGATCGCCGGCAAGCCCGCCTTCGCGCTCAAGCTCGCCAAGGAAGCGGTCAACAAGACCATGGACATCCAGGGCCAGCAGAACGCCATCGACCAGGCCTTCTCGCTGCATCACCTGTGCCACCAGCAGAACTTCCGCCTGTTCGGCTATGGCATGGACACGTCCAACCTGCCCTCGATGGCCAGCGCACCCAAGAAGGACTAGGGAAAGGTCCATTCCGGACATACACGTAATTTGCCGCCAGGGGCTTGCAGGCCATAGCTCCGGAATGACCACGCCTTCTCTCGTTCTCATCAACGGACAGACAGTCGCCAGCCCGGTGTCCGCAATCCAGTCAGGCATTGCCAAGGCCCTGGCCGGCAGCGCCTGTGCGCTGGTCGTCGCTCCCTACCAGCCCGGCAATCGCGAGGCGCTTGGCGAGATCGGCAGGGTCATCGAAGGGCTAAAGCCACTGGGCGCGATCCTACCTTCACCGGTTTGCGACGATGGCGGCCTTGCCGCCATGCTGCGCCAGGCCGACTGCAGCCAGGTCAGCATCGCCCCCGACGCCGCGGGCGAACCGGCGCGGCTGATTTGTTCCAATGACCGCCAGGGAATGTGCGACGCGGCGAATTACCTGATTGCGCTGGGTCACAGAAGGATCGGATTCGTCTCCATTTCGGATGAGAGCCGCACGGCGCGCGAGCTTGAACTGGGGTTTATCGACGCGCTGGCCCAGCATGGCCTCGATTTCGGCGCCGAACTGGTGGTTCCGGCCGATGACAGCGCCGAAGGCGGGCGCGATGCCGCCATGCTGCTGGCGGCGGTCAGCCCCCGGCCCAGCGCGATCCTCGCCTCCAGCGACGCTCAGGCGGCCGGCGTCATGCAGGCGGCGCGCTTGCTGGGGATCGCCATTCCCGATGCGCTTTCGGTAATGGGCTTCGGCGACGGTGACCTCGCCTCGGCGCTGGCCCCATCGCTCACCACCATGCGCGTGCCCTATGCCGAAATGGGCTTCACCGCGGCGGTCAAACTGCTCGATCCGGCGCGGGCGGAACGTCAGCCGGTCGAATTCTTCTGCGAACTGGTGCCGCGCGGATCGACCGCAGCGCTGCGATAGTTCAGCCGAACGCCTCCTCCGGCCGCTTCTCGAAATCGGGATATTCGCCCAGTCCGAAGATCAGCCACGAACTGAACAGCGTCCCGACAATGCCGAAAATCAGGAACGGCTCGTAGTGCCCGTAGAAATCGAAGATCAGCCCGGCCAGCACTGGCCCCAGTCCCGAGCCTGCCGCGATCAGGCTGGCGAGCGTTCCATAAATCGTCCCGAAATTGCGCATGCCGCCATAGGCCGAAGTGAGGAAGCTGGCGATCTGCAGCTTGGTACCGGCGGCATAGCCGTTGATGATCATCGCGGTAATGATCATCGCCGCTGACAGGTTGGGCATGATCAGGATGACGAAGGCGATCACCGTCATCGCCAGCGTCCAGCCCCCCACCCAGCGCGCATGATAGCGATCGAGCAGCCAGCCGGTGACGAGCTTTCCCGCAACGCCGGCAAGCCCGGCGATCCCGGTATACCAGGACGCACTGGTGCGATCGACGCCGCTGCTGCGCAGGATCTCGAACTGGTGGATGTTGAGCGCGATGGTGATGGTCATCATCAGGAATAGCGAGATCGCGATCCGCCACAGCGCCACGCTGCGCCAGGCGTCGGCAATGGAGAGCCCCGGCACATCGAGCAGCGGCCCCTTGGGCTTGGTCTCGCCCAGCTTGGCCCGTTGCAGGCGCGACTTGTCATAGCCATCGAACAGGAACAGCGCGCAGAAGACGAAGGCGATTGATCCGCCGCCGAAACCGAGCAGGACGAAAGCCTCGCGCCAGCCGAAATTGCGGATCAGGGCTTCGGTGATCGGCGGGATGATCGCCTGGCCGATGGCCGTGCCCGAGAGCGCAAAGCCCAGCGCGATGCCGCGCGACTTGTCGAACGCGCTGGAGATCGAGGCAGACCACACCGTCGATTTGATCATCACGCCGGTGAAGGCATAGACCGTCCAGACCGCGAACCACATCCACACCGCGCCATTTAGCAGGCTCAGGCTCGAGATCACGCATGCGGTCAGGACAATGCCGAGCAGCACCATGCGGCGCGTGCCCCAGCGATCGATCACCACCCCCATCAGCGGCGACAGGAAAAAGCTGCCGATGGCGGCAATCGACAGGCCCGAGCTCAGCAAGGCCCGGCTCCAGCCGAATTCCTTGCCGAGCGGCTCCATGAACAGCCCTGCCGAGGCGGACGTCACCGTCCCGAAAGCGAAACCGACCATGCAGGCCAGGATCAGGATCCAGTGCTGGCGCAGTTCGCTGCGCGCATCCGAAGTGCCGACTTCCAACTGACTGACCTCGCTTTGCATTGCCGTTTCCGCTTCAATCGGCCTGGCTCAGGACGTGCATCAGTTCCTCGCTGGGGCTCGGCGGAGTGTAGAAGCCGCCGGGCATGGCGCAGATCTGTTCGAAATGCGCGGCGATATCGTCGACGCTCGGCGGCGACTGGCGATGCGCCGCCCAGCCCGGCGGCACGCCGATGATCATCTGGGCAGTGCGGCCCAGGCACTGGGTGAAGATCCCCTTGGTCGCGCTATTGGCCTCGCTGGCGAGGTAGACCGCGATCGGCATGTTGAATTCGGGGTTCATGCCATTGCCGATCTCGGGCGGCATTTCCAACCCGTCGGTGGCGCCGGCCTCGATCCAGTCCTCGGCGCTTGCCATGGCCATGCGGGTCGCCGCATTGGGCATGATCGCATTGGCGAGGATGCCCTGCTCCCTGGCCTCTTCCGCGACGCAATGCACCAGCCCGATGATCCCG
This sequence comes from Novosphingobium sp., assembly GCA_041911195.1. Taxonomy (GTDB): domain Bacteria; phylum Pseudomonadota; class Alphaproteobacteria; order Sphingomonadales; family Sphingomonadaceae; genus Novosphingobium. Next base: position 4,903 of record JAYRPK010000164.1, read on the forward strand.
CCCTTGGCGGCGGCATAGTTGCCCATGCGGTTGATGCCGAACATGGCGGTGGAAGAGCAGGTGTAGACCAGCCGGCCATAGCCTTGCGCCTTCATGTGCGGCCAGGCGGCGCGGGTGATCTTGAAGCTGCCGGTGAGGTGCGTCGCGATAACGTCGTCCCAATCGTCGTCACTCATCTCCTCGATGGTGGAATTGCGGATGATGCCGGCGTTGTTGATTGCGATGTCGAGCCGACCGAAGTTCTCGATGGCGCAAGCAACGATGGCATTGGCCCCTTGCGTCGTGGCCACCGTATCCCAGTTGGCCACGGCCGTGCCGCCTTCCTTGCGGATTTCCTCGACCACGGCCTCGGCCATGGCCGAATCGCCGCCGCGACCATAGCAGTCGCCGCCATAGTCGTTGACGACGACCCTGGCCCCGCGCCGCGCCAGTTCCATCGCATGGGTGCGGCCAATGCCGCCGCCCGATCCGGTAACCAGCGCTACGCGCCCTTCGAACGATATTGCCATGATCCTCTCCTCTTGCCGTTTGACCGGTTGTATTGCCCCTCCGTCCGGCGAGGGCAAGCACCCGGGCGAATGATAACCCTGGTTGGCATTCCCGCTTGCGCGACGCCTTTGCGATTGCTTTAGGCATTGGCAGGGAGAGTCCGATCGCCATGCCGCGCAGGCGCTATCACACAATCGCCAGCCTCGCCGCGATGTCCGCGGCGGCCTTCGCCTTGCCCGCTCATGCGGAGCAGAAGAGCAGCGACAATGCGGTTGCCAGCGCCGACGACGCCTTCGGCAATTCGGTGGGCCTCGAATCGACCGGCATCTACACGGAAAACAACGTGCGCGGCTTCGGCCCGCTGGAGGCCGGCAACTCCCGCATCGACGGCATCTATTTCGATCCGGTGAGCCTGATTTCGTTGCGCATGCGCCAGAGCCAGACCATGCGCGTCGGCTATGCCGCGCTCGACTATCCCTTTCCCGCGCCGACCGGGATCGTCGACAACCGGCTGCGCACCGCCGGCAACGATTTCACCCTGGGCGTCGAGGCGCACCTCCAGCAATACGGCAGCTACGTCGTCAGCGCCGAGAGCCGCATTCCATTGATCCGGGATCACCTGGCGCTGGTCGCCGGGGCATCGCACGGCCACGCCAAGTACATCGATGGTGCATCGGAGAACAATTACTCCTTCGTGGTGAAGCCGGTACTGCGGTTCGGCAGCCTGGAATTCAGCCCGTTCTACAGCGCCAACCTGGTGCGCGACAGCAAATCGCGGCCGGTGGTCTTCTCGACCGGCCCGTTCGTTCCCGGCTTTCCCGAAGCCAAACGCTTCTATGGTTCGCCCTGGACATCGTCCGGCAAGGACAACGTCAACCTGGGCGCGACTTTCAAGGCCGTGCTGACCAACCGCCTGTCGCTGCGCGCGGGGCTGTTTCGCTCCTCGGTGCAGCGCCGGAACAATGTGACCGAACTGTTCGCCGTCACCAGTGCGCAAGGCGCGACCCGGCACACGCTCATTGCCGATCCCGAACTGGAAAACCGCTCGTGGAGCGGCGAGGCGCAGCTTGCCTGGAACCTGCCGGGCGGCGAGTGGCGGCATCGCCTGATCGCCGGTTTCCGCATGCGCGACCGGCGCACCGAATCGGGCGGATCGGACGTCGAACCTTGCGGTACGCCCACGCTGGGCGAACCGGATCCCTTTGCCGGCTGCCTGACGCGCCCCTCTTTCACCTTCACCCAGCCCAACATCGGCACTGTTCGGCAGAGCGCGGTGATGCTGGGCTATCTGGGCGAAGTGCCCGGAGTGGCGCGGATCAACCTGGGCCTGCAGCGCGCCGATTTCCGTGCGCGCTTCCGGGGGAGCAGCCTGAGCAGCGAAGCGCGCGAAAAACGCTGGCTCTACAACGCCAGCCTGGGGATCAATCTCACCCGCGATCTGATACTTTTCGGCGGCACCCAGCGCGGGCTGGAAGATAGCGGCGCGGCGCCGGAAACGGCGATCAACCGGGGCGAACAGCTCCCGGCCGCGCTCAGCACGCAGTACGAGGCCGGGCTGCACTGGAATTTCGGCGGCACCCAGGGCCTCCGGGGGCAACTGGTGCTGAGCGCCTTTCGCATTTCCAAGCCCTATTTCACTTTCGACGAGAGTGGCCGATTCAGCAGGCTCGGCACGGTGCGGCACAGCGGCGTGGAGCTCTCGCTCTCCGGCCATTTCCTCGATGACCGGCTGACGCTGCTGGTCGGCGGCCTGCTGATGAAGCCGGAAGTACTGTTCGAGCCCGGGCAACAGGGTCGCCTCGGGACCAAGCCGGTGGGGGCACGGCCGGTCCAGTTGCGCATAGACGCCAATTACCGCACCGGCCTGTGGGGCGGCTTCACGCCGACGCTGAGCTGGTCCTATTTCAACACCACCGCCGCCACCTCGCAGGTGTGGAACGAACTGGGCGGGCAGCAACTGATGCTGGGCCCGCGCGGTTCGCTCGATATCGGTGCGCGCCAGCCGATCCGCATCGGCAAGTATCCCGCCAGCATCCGCCTGCGCATCGACAACGTGCTCGACAAGCAGGCCTGGTATGTCCTGGCCAGCAACACCTACATGCCGGCGGACCGGCGGCGCTTCTCGCTTTCGCTGCTGGTCGATATCCAGTGATGCTGTTTGGACCGAGCAAGCAGCTTTTCATGCTCGGGGCCAGCGCGCTGGCGATCGCCGCGCTGGCAGCGCCGGACCGGGCCCACGCCCAGGCCAAGACCGGCGAGAACGCGGTCACCGGCGCCGATGACGCCTTCGGCACCAGCATCGGCTTCGAATCCAGCGGCATCTATTCCAGCGAGGAAGCGCGCGGCTTCAGTCCGACCAAGGCCGGGAACGTGCGGATCGACGGCATCTACATCGATCCGGTGGCATCGATTTCCTTCCGCCTGCGCGCCAGTCAGGCCATCCGCATCGGCTATGCCGCGCTCGACTATCCCTTCCCTGCCCCCACCGGCATCGTCGACAACCGCCTGCGGACCGCTTCGGACAAGTTCCACGCCGGCGTGGCGCTGCACCGCACGCAATATGGCGGCTTCGTCAAGGATCTCGACGTCCAGTTCCCGATCGAGGGGCACACCCTGGGCATGGCGGCCGGCGTCTCGCACGGGCACGCGATCTCGATCGACGGTTCGACCAGCGACAACTTCGCCTCGCTGCTCAAGCCAGTGGTGCGCTGGTCGAACGGGGAGTTCAGTCCCTTCTTCAGCTACAGCGCGCAATGGAACGCCAATGCGCGGCCGCTGGTGGTGCTGGCCCAGCCGGTGGTGCCGGACTTGCCGCCGATAAAGCAGTTCTACGGCTCGGACTGGGCGAGGAACAGCTTCGGCACGCTCAACACCGGCGCCACCCTGCGCACGATCATCCCGGGGGGGCTGATCCTGCGCGCCGGAGTGTTCCGCAGCTCGATCAACCGCAAGCGCAACTTCACCGAGATCTTCGCGGTAACCGACCGGCAGGGCAACGCCACCCACCGCGTCATTGCCGACCCGTTGCAGCGCCTGCATTCGTGGAGCGGCGAGGCGCAGTTGGCCTGGCGGTTCGGCTCGGGCCACGCCCAGCACCGCCTGATCGCCGGCTTCCGCCTGCGCGACCGGCATACCGAATCGGGCGGTTCGGACAGCTGCAATTCCAACGTGGCGGGCCGCTGCGATTATGGTTCGGCCGTGCTCGGGCAGACCGATCCGGACAGCGCGGTGAAGCCGGACTTCCAGTTCACCCCGGTCAACCAGGGCGTGGTGCGGCAGACTTCGATCCTGCTGGGCTATGTCGGCAAGGTGCAAGGCGCCTGGCAGCTCAACCTGGGCCTTCAGCGCAACAGCTTCCGCGCCAGCTTTACCGACAGCCTCGACACCAGTCGCACGCGCGAGAACCACTGGCTCTACAATGCCAGTCTCGGCGTCGACCTCTCACCTAGCCTGATGCTGTTCGGCGGCACCCAGCGTGGGCTGGAAGACAGCGGCGCTGCACCGGAAACCGCCACCAACCGCAACGAACAACTGCCCCCGACGCTCTCCACCCAATACGAGGCGGGGCTGCGCTGGAAGCATAATGGCATCCAGGCTGTGCTCAGCGCCTTCCAGATATCGAAGCCCTACTTCTCCTTCGACCAAACCGGCCGCTACGACCGCATCGGCACGGTGCGCCATCGCGGTGTGGAGGCGTCGATTTCCGGCCATGTGACCAAGCGCCTGTTCATGCTGGCAGGCGCCGTGGCGATGAAGCCGGAAGTTTCCGGCCCGGCGCGCGATCTTGGCCTTGCGGGCGAGCGGCCGGCAGGCACGGCCTCGGTCTTCGCGCGGCTCGATGCGAACTACCGCA
>JAYRPK010000165.1:0-21131 GCA_041911195.1 Novosphingobium sp.
GCCTCATGGTGCGGCGAGACGACTTCCCAGCCGCGCGCCTCGGCTTCGAGGAACAGGTGGATGAAGTTGGGATCGGGAATGCCGAACAGCGTCTTGATGCCTTCGGCCTCAAGCAGCTGCAGAATGCGCTCGTAGACCGGAGTGCCCCCGGTCTTGGCGGCGGGCTGGGCTTGCGGCTTGTCGTCGTACATGGCTGTACCTCTCCTGAAGCTGTGAGACTCTCGATTCTGGCCGGGCTTTGCCGGGATTCGTCCTGTGCCGCAATCGGAAATGGATGAAGGCTGGCTGGATGCCCTGGCGCAACACCGCTTCAGCCGGCGGACGAGTTCCGCAGAGCGCCAAGGGCGGCACCATCAGGTGCGCCCGGGCCGTGCGCCCTAACTCGGGAAAGGCCGAAGCCTAACGCCTTACGTTGTAGGCCAGTTGCGCATCGTCGAGCTGGAAGCCCATCAGCAGTTCGAAGGAGGCGCGGTTCAGCGCTGCCTTGACTTCCGGGATGGTCAGCGGATCGATCGCGGCATCCTCGTCGCCCGAGCGACGCTTGCGGGTGATTCGCTCGCGAATGTCTTCGGGCAGGGTGGCTTCTGCCCGGTCGATCGAGGCCGAACCCTGGCCACGGCCCTGGGCGCGTTCCTGCCCGTCGGCGAAGTTGATCACCACCTGGCCGATACGCTTGGAAACCACAGCCGTCCCGCCACGCAGCACCGTGACGTAATAAGGCAGGACCACCTGCCGCGCGCCGCGCGTGTCGCTGCGGCGGGCGAGTACGTCGAAGGTGGCATTGGCGGTCACTTTGCCCGATCCATTGCGCTCGCCGTCGTCGCACTGGCTGCGCACATTGGTCATCGCGGCGACCAGATCGATGTCGTCCGGGCCCGAACCGCCGCCCTGGCGGAATAGGGTGACGTCGCCGGTATAGTCGGGAATGCCCACGGCCGGGCAGGGGCTGCGCACGGCCGTGATGCCCACGCCCTCGTCGATCACCAGTTCGCCCTTGGACCTGCATCCGGCAAGTGCGGCGGTAATGGCAATGGCGGCAAAGAGGCGCATTCTTGGTGTCATCTTGGCATCCCAGGTGTGGCTGGGCCCGAAAGGGCCTGCGCATGCCCTAGCGGCGCGGGCGGCAAAGCGCTAGAGGGCCCGGGATGAACGCGCCATTTCCAGAGCACAGGCCACCGCTGAAACTGATCCTGGCTGCCCCTCGCGGCTTTTGCGCCGGGGTCGATCGGGCGATCGATATCGTCGAACTGGCGATCAAGCAGTACGGCGCGCCGGTCTATGTCCGCCACGAAATCGTCCACAACAAGCACGTGGTCGATGGGCTCAAGGCCAAGGGCGCGATTTTCGTCGAGGAGCTCGACGAGGTGCCCGATGGCGCAAAGGTGATCTTTTCCGCGCACGGCGTGCCCAAGGCAGTCCCGGAAACCGCGACTTCGCGCGGGCTTGACTGGCTGGACGCCACCTGCCCGCTGGTCAGCAAGGTCCACCGCCAGGCCGAACGGCAGATCTCGGCAGGGCGGCACATCGTCTTCATCGGCCATGCCGGGCACCCCGAGGTGGTCGGCACCTTCGGCCAGGTTCCGGACGGCAACATGACGCTGGTCGAATCGGTCGGCGATGTCGAGGCGCTGAACTTTGCCGCTGACGCGCCGCTGGCCTTTCTCACCCAGACGACCCTTTCGGTGGACGACACAGCAGAAATCGTTGCCGCCCTGCATCGCCGCTTTCCCGCGATCGTCGGGCCGCGCGCCGACGATATCTGCTATGCCACGTCCAACCGGCAGGCGGCGGTCAAGGCGATTGCCGAACACTGCCAGCTGCTGCTGGTGATTGGCGCGCCCAACAGCTCCAATTCGCGAAGGCTGGTCGAAGTGGCGGAACGTTGCGGCACGCCTTCCCGGCTGATCCAGCGGGCCAGCGAGATCGACCGGTCATGGCTCGATGGCGTGGAAGTGCTGGGCCTGACGGCCGGTGCATCCGCACCCGAAGAGCTGGTCAAGGAGGTAATTCTCCGGCTGGGCGAATGGCGCCAGGTCGAACAAGAAGAAGTGGCGACCACCGAAGAGCGCATGGTGTTCAAGCTGCCGCGCCAGCTCGCGGGATAGGACGGGCGCGTGGCGGTTTACACTGCGCTGGGGGCTGAGGAGCTGGCCGGGATCATCGGCTGCTTCGATGTCGGTACCCTGAATTCGGCAAAGGGCATCGCCGAGGGCGTTTCGAACAGCAACTGGCTGATCGAGACGGAGCGCGCGGACGGCGCCCATGCCCGCTTCATCCTCACCATGTACGAGGATCGCACCGATGTGCGCGACTTGCCGTTCTTTCTCGGCCTGCTCGATCACCTGGCAGAGCGTGGCTGCCCGGTGCCGCGGACCATCCATGATCGCGAGAACCGGCCCTATCGTCTCCATGCAGGCAAGGCGCTGGCGCTGATCGAATTCCTGCCCGGCGTTTCGGTTTCCGCGGCCAGTCCGGCGCAGGTGCGGGCAGTGGGCGCGGCGCTGGCGCAGGTCCACCTTGCCGCGGCCGATTTCGCAGACAGCCGCGAAAATGGCCTGGGGCCCGCCGCCTGGCGATCGCTCACCCAGGCTTGCGGTGCGGACGGTCTCGGCGCGATCGATCCGGGGCTGGGCGATCTGGTGGGCCGCGAACTGGCCGCGATCGAGGCGCAATGGCCCAAGGATTTACCGCGCGGTGTGATCCATGCCGACCTGTTTCCCGACAATGTGCTGATGCTGGGCGACACGGTGACCGGCCTGATCGATTTCTATTTCGCCTGCACCGACATCACTGCCTACGATGTTGCCGTGACGCACGCCGCCTGGTGCTTCCGCGACGGCGGCAGCACATTCGACGAGGCTCGCTCGCATGCGCTGCTGGAGGGCTATGAAAGCGTGCGGTCCCTGTCCGCTGCCGAGCGCGAGAGCCTTCCCATTCTGGCACGCGGCGCGGCCATGCGCTTTCTGGCGACCCGCGCATATGATTGGCTGAACACGCCTGCCACCGCGCTGGTCACCCGCAAAGATCCCATGGCCTTTGCCCGCAGGCTGGAATTCTATGCCGATCCGGCGAACCGTTCGCTCTTCGCCGGAAATTGATCGACCAGGAGCATATATTGAAACGCGTGGAAGTCTTCACCGACGGCGCCTGCAAGGGCAATCCCGGGCCTGGCGGCTGGGGCGTGATCCTGCGCATGGGCCGGCACGAGAAGGAGCTGTCCGGCGGCGAGGCCGAGACGACCAACAACCGCATGGAAATGACCGCCGTCATCCGCGCGCTCAATGCCCTGATCGAGCCGTGCGAGGTGCTGCTGCATACCGACAGCCGCTATGTCATCGACGGCATGACCAAATGGGTCCACGGCTGGAAGAAAAAGGGCTGGGTCAACGCCAGCAAGCAGCCGGTGCGCAACCAGGACCTGTGGCACGACCTGATCGAGGCGGCGCATCGCCACAAGATCGAATGGCAATGGGTAAAGGGCCACGACGGCCATCCCGAAAACGAACGGGTTGACCGCCTGGCAAGCGATGCTGCGCTGCAGGCGGGCGCCTAAAATCTGTTTCAGTTAGACTGAAACAGGTTCGGCACCGGCCCGCTCCGATTCCACGTCAGTGGAACAGACTCTAGCCCTCACTCTTGTCTACCGTCTCCGCGCCAGGGCCGTTCTTCTTGATCGAATCGATCGCGTTCTGGGCGCTGGCCTTGCTCTTGTAGCCTTCTGTCCAGAAGATCGTTTCCGAGTTGTAGGTAAAATAGGCGACGAATTCGCCAGCCTTGTTTTTGCGGATCTCGAACTTGTGAGCCATGTGTGACCCCCTCCTTGGATTGGACGGGACCAGCCTAAACAAGTCATTGCGATTCGCTAGCAAAACCGTTTGGGTGAAAAGGGTTGCGCGTCCACTTGCCCTGCTGGCAAGCCGAGCAGAAGCCGCGCGGCAAGATCGGCGGCGGCGGGTGCGGTCTGGATGCCGAAGCCGCCTTGTCCGGCAAACCAGAAAAAGCCGGCGACGCGTGGGTCGAAGCCATAGACCGGCAATCGGTCCGGAGCGAAACTTCTGAGGCCGGCCCACTTGCGCTCGATGCGCAAGACGCGCCAGTCGCAGACCTGTTCGAACCGGTCGATGGCCAGGGCCAGGTCCAGTTCCTCCGGAGCGGCATCGCAGGCAGGGCTGGGGCTCTCGTCGTGCGGGCTCAGCCAGAGGCGGCCGGCATCCGGCTTGAAATAGAACCTTTCCGACACATCGAGCACCAGCGGCAAGCGGGAGGGGGCAGGCGGATCGGTTTGCACCTGGGCGATGGTGCGCCGCAGTGGCGCTATACCGAGCGGCGCAACGCCCGCGCGGCGCGCCACTTCGTCGGCCCATGCTCCAGCCGCATCGACCAGCACGCCGCACCGCGCCTGCTCGCCGCCCGCAAGTTCCAGTCGCCAGCCTTGCGAATCGCGCGTCGCCCTGATCAGCTCAGCCTTGCAATGCAGTTGCGCGCCGCCCTTGCCTGCCTGCGCGAGGTAGTGCTGATGCAGCCCGGCGACGTCGATATCGCTGCAATCGGGCTCATAGGCGCCGAGCGTCCATGCCGGCTTGAGGCCAGGGATGCGCTGTTCGATTTCGCTCCGTTCGAGCCGTTCCACCCTGACGCCCAGCGTGTCCAGTTGCGCGGCGAAGCGATCGATCGTTGCCCGGTCCGCTTCCCGCCCGATGGTCAGCGCGCCGCGCGGCGAAAGGAAGCCATGGTCGCGCAGGAACGGCCCGGAAGCGGTTGTCAGCGGCTGCACGCCGGGTCCGCCATAGCTTTCGGTCCAGAAGGCGGCGGAGCGGCCGGTGGCGTGATAGCCCGGGCGCTCCTCGCTCTCGATCACCAGCACCCGCGCCTTGCCGGCCAGTTCGGCGGCCAGCGAAGTGCCGGCCATCCCGGCCCCGGCAATGGCGATGTCGAACGTCATGTCCATGGCCGTTCAATCACCGATTGGCGCCTGGCGGTCGAGGAAAGTGTCGATCGCCTGCAGCGCGCGATCGCGCACTGGATCGGCCTCGCGCAGCAATTCGTGACAGCATTCCTCGCCGAACCGGACCAGTTCCGAACGCACCATGCGTCGCGCGGCCCGCTCGATCGCGGGGAAGGAGACAAGGCGGTCGGCGCTGGTCGCCAGAATCTGGATCGGTACGTCGATCGCCTCGAGCACGCCGGGTGCGTGAAGCCGGGCGATCGATTCCGACGCGCTGCGCAGCCAGCCCCAACTGCCCGGACCCATCACCAGTTCGGGGCGTTGCTCACGCCACCAGATCTCGTCGGCATAACGATCGACATCGTGCGTCAGCAGCTTGTCGCGGCCCTGCGGCAATGCCCCTGGCTTTTCGCTCCATTTCCAGGCCAACCGCCGCGGATCGCCCAGCTTGCACATCGCCCGGGCCAGCAGGAGCTTGAGCCCATGCGGCAACCATGACGGCAGGAATCCCAACATCGGCGCGGTCAGCACCGCCGCCACCGGATCGATGCGGCGCTCGGTCAGGGCGCGCAGGACGAGGTGTCCGCCCATCGAATGACCGGCAATGACATGGGGGCCGGGCGTGGCGGCGCGCCACTGCTGCCAGAACAGTGCAAGGTCGTCGATCCAGATGGCGAAATCGTCGATGTGCCCGGTCGTTTCATCGCGCCCCAATCGCCCGGATCCCGCCTGGCCGCGCCAGTCCGATGCCGTCACTCGCCAGCCGCTGCGATGCCAATAATCGAGTGTTTCCAGATATTTTTCGTAACAGTCGCCTCGCCCGGGCAGGAACAGTAGCGAGCCCCGGCAGGCACCGCGCGGGATCAGCCAGTCGATCCGGCGGATAGAAGCGCCATCTCCTGTGACCCAGCGCGATTCGACCGCACCGGCGGGTATTGCGCGGCGGTCGAAGCGAGTTTGCGTGCTGCCTTCGGCAACTCCGGTCATGTGACTAATTCCGAGATGAAGGGGTTGGTTACTTTTTGGTAAGCCATGACCGCTAGACATGCTTCCCGACCATCAGGGGGCATCCGATGCAGGGCGAATATTTTTCTTACGGGCTGCTTGGCTTATTGGCAATCGCGCTGCTCGTTGCCGCCTTCACCGACATTCGCCGGCGCCAGATCGACAACTGGCTCAACATCGCCATCGCCGCGGGCGCGCCGTTGTTCTGGCTGGCCTCCGGGCTCTCGCTGATCGACATTGGCTGGCAGCTGGGCGTCGCCGTGGCGACCTTTGCCCTGCTTGCCGTGCTGTTCGCCATTCGCGCGATGGGCGGCGGCGACGTCAAGCTGCTGACTGCCTTGGCGCTGTGGATCCAGCCGCTGTGGTTCCTGCGCCTGCTGATCGCGATGGCCCTGATCGGCGGGGTTCTGACTCTCGTCATGGGCATGTGGCACATCACCCGCCGCCAGAAGGACAAGATCGCCATCCCTTATGGCGTCGCGATCGCTTCTGCCGCGCTCTGGACCCTGTCCAGCCAATACCTTCCGGCCTTTCAGGCAGGCACGCACACCGGATAATCTGATTTTAACCAATTTGCCCGATTTCAACCATTGAACTCGGGGATTTTCCAAGGGGGCTAGCATAGCCATGGACAAGAAGAAGCTGATGCTGCTGTTGGGAGCGCTGGTCGTTGCGATCGGTACTGCGCTCGCCGCACGGAGCCTGTTTGTCGGAGCATCGGCGCCAAAGGCCGACGCTGCACAGCAGGCGGCGGTCCCCAAGGGGCCGAAGGTTCTGGTCGCGCAGCGGGCATTGCCGGTCGGCACGATCATCACCGCCGATTCGATCTCGTTCCAGGAATGGCCCAAGGACCTCGTCCAGGACGCCTATTTCCTTGATGGCGAGGCCGACATGAGCAAGCTGCTCGGCACGGTCGTGCGCTTCCCGGTCACGGCGGGTTCGCCGGTTACCCAGGGCTCGCTCGTCGCGCCTGGCGACCGCGGCTTCCTTGCCGCCGCACTTGGACCGGGCATGCGTGCGGTGACCATCACCGTTTCGCAGAAAACCGGTGTCGCCGGCTTTGTCTTTCCGGGTGACCGCATCGACCTGGTGCTGACCCAGCAGGTCAAGCCTACCGATGGCATTGCCACCGAGCTCAAGACCGCAGAAACCATCCTGCGCAATCTTCGCGTCCTGGCGACCGACCAGTCGACCCAGACCGAGACCGAAAATGGCCACAGCGTCGTCAAGACCGCGCGCACCGTCACGCTCGAAGTGACGCCGCGGATTGCCGAGAAGATCGCCGTTGCCGACACCATGGGCACGCTCAGCCTGTCGCTGCGCTCGATCGCCGACAACCAGTCCGAGCTCGAGAAGGCGATCGCCAGCGGCGACGTCAAGCTGCCCGAGGGCGTGTCGAAGGAAGAGGAAGACAGGATCCTCAACCAGGCGATGAACCGTCCGATCGAAGGCGCCACCAGCTATGTTACCGGCGGCGACGTGTCGCGCTTCCAGCGCCGCACCATGCCTGCGGCCCGCCCCGCGGGTGCACTTGGCGCCATGCCCGGTACGGTAGGCGGCGGCACTGCCGGCATGCCTCTCGGCGTCTCGCCGCGAGCCGGGGAATACGCCGGACCCGTGGTCCGGGTGACGCGCGGCAAGACGACAACCGCGGTGCCGGTGGGGAGCAAGTGACATGAACATCAAACTCCACCGCACCAATTCCGCGAACTCAAGGGGCAAGACCATGAACCGCCGCCTGTTCCATTCTCTGCTCGGCGCCGCCTGTGCGTTTGCACCGCTGGCCCTGGCGCCGGCAAGCCAGGCCCAGGCGCAAAGCGTTCAGCGCCCGTCGTCCACCATCCTGATCTCGGTTGGCCGTGGCCAGCTGGTCAGCGTCAGCGGACGTATGACCGACGTATTCGTCGCCGACGAATCGATCGCCGATGTCCAGGTGAAGTCGCAGAACCAACTCTACATCTTCGGCAAGGGTCCGGGCGAAACCACGGTTTATGCCAGCGACCGCAATGGCCGCACGGTCTGGTCGGCGACGGTACGAGTAGGTTCGAACCTGGAAAACGTCGATCAGATGCTCAATCTGGCGATGCCCGATGCAAAGATCGCGGTCACGACTGTCGGTACCGGCACCTTCCTGCTGACAGGTACTGTCGCATCGCCCGAAGACGCGGCCGAAGCGCAACGCCTGGTTGAGGCATTCGTGGGCGGTAAAGACGCCAAGACCAACGTGATAAGCCGACTCAAGACGGCGACTCCGCTGCAGGTGAACCTTATGGTGCGCTTTGCCGAAGTGAGCCGCAGTCTGGCGCGCCAGATCGGCACCAACCTGACGACCCGCGATCTGAGCGGCGGCTTCACCATGGGTCTGGGCCGCGGACGTTCGCCGGGAACGATCGGTCCGGTCAACACCAGTAACCTTCCAAGCCTTGATGCGTCCTCGCAGTTCGGCCTGCCGGCGGGATCGCTCAAGCTCCCGTTCGATCCGGCCACCGGCAAGTTTATCGTCGGCGGTACGCAATATACCTTTAACGGCAATCAGGCCGCGCAAACCGCTATCGGCCTGGCAGGCAAGGCCTTCGGCGCCGACCTGCTCGGTTCGCTCGATCTTGGCGAGCAGGTTGGCCTGGTCACGACGCTGGCGCAGCCGAACCTGACGGCTCTCTCCGGAGAAACCGCCGACTTCCTCGCGGGTGGCGAGTATCCCATTCCCATTTCGCAGGGTCTTGGCACCACCTCCATCGAATACAAGAAGTATGGTGTCAGCCTGGCTTTCACGCCGACTGTGCTGGCCAACGGCCGCATTTCCATCCGGGTCCGCCCGGAGGTGTCGCAGCTTTCCACCGACGGCGCGGTCGTGTTGAACGGCTTCCAGGTTCCGGCGCTGACCATCCGGCGCGCGGAAACGACCGTGGAACTGGGCTCTGGCCAGAGCTTCATGATCGGCGGCCTGCTCAACAATGAATCGCAGAGCGCGATCGAAAAGACGCCGGGCGTGGGGGATCTGCCCATCCTTGGCGCTCTGTTCCGCTCGAACAGCTTCCGGAAAAACGAGACCGAACTGGTCATCGTCGTGACCCCCTATCTGGTCAATCCGGTCGATGCCAAGGACATCAAGCTGCCTACCGACGGGCTTCAGACCCCCGACCTGGCGCAGCAGATCCTGGCCAACAAGAGCACCGACGGCGAATCGGGCACTGCGCGGCCGGGTCCGACCAGCGGACCTGACAAGGCGCCTCAGCCGGACGTATCGCTGCGCGATCCCGCCGCTCCACCGACGCGTGAAGAACGCAGGGCCTCCCGGCGCAATCGCGGCACGGCTGCCGCGGAAGGCACCGCTCCTGGCTTCAATCTGAAATGAGAGGGATGACGACGATGACACCGTTCCGTTTCCGGTCCGCAACCAAGGCCGCCGGGGCCGCGCTCGCCCTCACAATGGGCTTCGCTCTCGCCGGCTGCGGCGGGATGCCGGGTAACCGCTCGCTTGAAAGCATCCACCAGCCGGTGGTCCAGCACACCAACTATGCGCTGGATCTTTCGACCGGCGCCGGTGGTCTTTCGCTGCCCGAACAGCGCCGCCTGGCCGGCTGGTTCGATGCCATGAAGCTGCGCTATGGCGACAAGGTGGCGATCGATGATCCGCTGCTGAGCGAAGCCACTCGCGCCGACATCGAGAAGGTTGCAGGCCGCTATGGCATCCTGGTAAGTGGCGAAGCTCCTGTAACTGCGGGCCAGGTCGATGCCGGCAGTGTCCGGGTGGTGCTCACCCGCGCCTCCGCCCATGTCCCGGGTTGCCCGGACTGGTCGTCCAATTCGGACGCCAACCTGAAGAATGCGACCAGCAGCAACTTCGGATGCGCGACCAATTCGAACCTGGCGGCAATGGTCGCCAACCCCGATCATCTGATCAAGGGCGATTCCAGCACGGGTCAGACCGTGATCATGAGCTCGACCAAAGCAATTTCGTCCTATCGCGAAGCCAAGCCGACGGGCGAAGGAGGGCTTAAGGCGAATTCAACGGGCGGCGGTGGCGGCTCCGGTGGTGGGAGTAACTAAGTCATGAACGCACCTTGGAAATCCGGATCGTCCGGAAATCGTGACGCCTTTGCGGCCTTTATCTGCGACGAAGCCTCGCTCGACGTGCTTCGCCCGGTTGTCATCGAAATGGGATGGCAGTCGGAGAAGTGCAACAAGGGCGGGCTGCGCAATGCGGTGCAATCGCTTTCGATCACCGCCAGCCCGAACATCCTGATGGTTGACCTGTCGGAGAGCGGCGATCCGCTCAACGACATCAATGCCCTGGCCGAAGTTTGCGAGCCGGGTACGGTGGTGGTCGCCATCGGCCAGGTCAATGACGTGCGGCTTTACCGCGACCTTCTGGCCAGCGGGATTCATGATTACCTGCTCAAGCCGCTGTCGCCCGGGCAGGTGAGGGATGCACTGGCCAATGCCCAGTCTATCTTCACGCAGCCCAAGCAGCATGAAGGCGGCGGTGTGCGCAAGCACATCTCGGCGGCGATCATCGGCACCCGCGGCGGTGTCGGCGCATCGACACTGGCGACTTCGCTGTCCTGGCTGTTCAGCACCGATCACAAGCTGCCGACCGCGCTGCTCGATCTCGATATCCACTTCGGCACCGGCGCGCTGGCGCTCGACCTCGAGCCAGGCCGCGGCCTGACCGATGCGATCGAGAACCCCAGCCGAATTGACGGACTGTTTATCGAACGCGCGATGATCCGCGCCAACGATCACCTGTCGATCCTTTCTGCAGAGGCCCCGATCAATGCGCCGTTGCTGACCGATGGATCGGCATTCATCCAGCTCGTGGACGAGTTCCGCCAGGCTTTCGAAGTCACGGTGATCGATCTGCCGCGCAATATGCTGATCAATTTCCCGCACATCCTCACGGACGTGAACGTGATCGTCATCGCTACGGAAATGACCCTGGCGGCAGCCCGCGATTCGATCCGGTTGCTCTCGTGGGTGCGCCAGAACGCGCCGCACGCACAAGTCCTGGTCGTGGCCAACAAGGTGCATCAGGGCATCTCCGAAATCAGCAAGGCCGATTTCGAGGCGTCGATCGAGCGCAAGATCAACTTTGCTGTGCCTTTCGACATCAAGTCGGCCGCCAATGCCGCCAAGCTCGGCCAGGCATTTGTCGATGCCAACCGGGCCAGCAAGGCGGCCGCCGCGATCCGCGAAATCGCCAAGTCGGTCCTGGGCGCAAGTGATGCCGAGGCGGTCGATGTCGTCACGCCGGCCAAGAAGTCGTTGCTGGGCAAGCTTGATCTCAAGTCGATGCTGCCTGCCAAGAAGGCCAAGGTTCCGGCCCAGCCGGCCGAGGCTGCGTAACAGGTTTCCCTGAAGCCTGGGCGCCTCGGCGTCTCGGCTGCGGAAGGCGATGAAGAAAGGCGAAGCAAGCAGATGAGCATAATCCAGCTTCTGCTCATTGCCGTGGGACTGATGGGCACCATGGTGCTCGGTTGGTCGGTGATGACCGGGCGTTCCCCGGCAAAGGAGAGCGCGCGCCGGCTGCAGGCGGTTCGCTTCCGCCACTCCGACAGCACCAACGACAAGGTCGAGGCGCAGTTGCGCAAGGCCGTGGCCGCCCGCAAGCCCAAGATGCATGTGATCGCGGGTTCCGGTTCGCGGGCCGAGGCGCTGCTGCTGCGGCTGCATCGCACCGGCAAGAACTGGACGGTTACCCAGTACCTTTATGCCACGCTGGGCCTGATCGGCGTCGTCACCGTACTGCTCTATCTCAAGACCGGGGCGGCGCTGCTTTCGCTGGGCGTCGGCGTGATGCTGGGGGCGGGCATGCCGCACATGGTGATCGGCTGGTTCATCAAGCGCCGGCTCAACGCCTTCACCGTCAAGTTTCCCGAAGCGATCGAACTGCTGGTCCGCGGCTTGCGGTCGGGTCTGCCGGTCACCGAAACGCTGGGCATCGTGTCGAGCGAAGTTCCGGGCCCGGTGGGCGAGGAGTTCCGCCTGGTGACCGAACGCATCAAGATCGGCCGGACCATGGAAGACGCGCTGCAGGAAACCGCCGACCGGCTAGGCACGCCCGAATTCCAGTTTTTCGTCATCACGCTGGCTATCCAGCGAGAGACCGGCGGCAACCTGGCCGAAACGCTGTCCAATCTTGCCGACGTGCTGCGCAAGCGCGCCCAGATGAAACTCAAGATCAAGGCGCTCAGCTCGGAATCCAAGGCCTCGGCCTACATCGTTGGCGCCCTGCCCTTCGTCGTCTTCGCCCTGATCTACTGGATCAACCCGGACTACCTGGGGGCCTTCTTCGAGGATGAGCGGTTGATCGTTGCAGGGCTGGGCGGATTGACATGGATGTCGATCGGCGCGGGCATCATGGCCAAGATGGTCAGTTTCGAGATCTAGGCGGAGGCGAACAGGTATCATGTTGAGAACACCGCCCGGACCAACCATTCTCGGTTTCGACGTCATTGCCGTCGGCAGTGTGCTCGCGGCTGTCGCTGCTGCCGCGGTGATGCTGGCGATCTATGCCGCGGTCACCGTGCGCGATCCGATGGCCAAGCGCGTCAAGTCGCTCAATGCAAGGCGCGAGCAGCTCAAGGCCGGCATCGTCGCTTCGTCGTCGCGAAAGCGCGCCAGTCTGGTGCGCAAGAGCGAGACGACTGACAAGATCCGCGACACAATGGCCAACCTCAAGGTGTTGCAGGACAGCCAGCTCAAGGCGATCCAGCAGAAGCTGTCGCAGGCCGGTATCCGCCAAAAGGAATATGCCTACTACGTGCTTCTCGCGCGCATCGTGCTGCCGGTTGTGCTCGGCCTGAGTGCTGCTCTTGCGCTGTTTGTGTTCAATGTCTTTCCCGACTGGGGCGCGATGAAGAAGGTGTTTGCCTTCGCTGTCATGCTGGGTGCTGGCTACAAGGGGCCGGAAATCTATCTCGGCAATCTGATCGGCAAGCGTTCCAAGGGTATCCGCAAGGGTCTGCCCGACGCGCTCGACCTCATGGTGATCTGTGCGGAGGCGGGCCTGACCGTCGATGCCGCGTTCAACCGCGTCGCCAAGGAACTGGGCCGCGCTTATCCCGAACTCGGAGACGAATTCGCGCTGACCTCGATCGAGCTGTCGTTCCTTTCCGAACGGCGCATGGCCTTCGAGAACCTGGCCGGGCGCGTCGATCTCGATGCGGTGCGCGGAGTGGTTACGACCATGATCCAGACCGAGCGTTATGGTACGCCGCTGGCTTCGGCCCTGCGCGTGCTTTCCGCCGAATTCCGCAACGAGCGCATGATGCGCGCCGAGGAAAAGGCTGCCCGGCTGCCCGCGATCATGACCATCCCGCTGATCCTGTTCATTCTGCCGGTGCTGTTCGTGGTCATTCTTGGCCCGGCCGCCTGCTCGATCAGCGACGCTTTCGTCAACACCAAGCCCAGCTGACAAGCGACTGGCTCGAGAGCGATTTTCGCCCGCCTCGCTGGTGTAGACTTCGGTTCGCGCCAGCGCGGCGGGCTTCGCTTTACCATCCGCCGCCGGCTTCAATCCCGGCCGGGGGCCCCGCGTGACAGAACCCGGCCCGCGACGGCATCCAGCATGGCGACAAGCTTCGGGTCGCGCGCTTCGGGAGCAGTGGCGAAGGCATGGTCGAGCGCAAGATCGATCGGGCTGGGCTCGCGATCTGAGGGAAGCGCCGCGGCGAGAGCGCGCACCGATGCCCGGGCCAGTTCGGCATTCGCATGCATCACTGCAAAGACTTCCGCGGCCTCCACGGCTGCCTCATCGTCGCGCCAGCAATCATAGTCGGTGACCATGGCGAGCATGGCATAGGGAAGCTCCGCCTCGCGCGCGAGCCGTGCCTCGGGCATGGCGGTCATGCCGATCACGTCGGCGCCCTGGGCGCGATAGAGGTGGCTTTCTGCCCGGGTGGAGAATTGCGGACCTTCTATGGCGATGTAGCAGCCGCTTTCATGCACATTCGCGCCCGCCGTCCTGGCAGCCTGCGCGGCGGCTTTGCTCAACCGCGGACAGACCGGATCGGCCAGCGAGACATGGGCCACCAGCCCGGTGCCGAAGAAGCTGCGCGCGCGGCCGAGCGTCCGGTCGATGAACTGGCCGACCGCGACGAAATGCCCCGGCGCCATCTCCTCGCGCAGCGAGCCGATGGCCGAGATCGCCAGAACGTCGGTCACCCCGCAGCGTTTTAGCACGTCGATATTGGCGCGGTAGTTGACTTCGCCCGGGGCGATGCGGTGGCCCTTGCCGTGGCGGGGCAGGAAGGAGAACCTGATGTCGCCCAGCCGGCCCAATGTCACCGGCCCAGAGGGTTCGCCAAAGGGGCTGGAGACTTCGATCTCCTGCGCGTCCTCCAGTCCGATGCCCTCGGCCAGGCCTGACCCGCCGATCACGCCGATGTGCCAATGGCCTGGTTTCTCAGTGTGCAAGGATGCCCGCCATGATGATGTCGATGGTGTGCTGGCGATAGCGGTCGCGCAGTTGCTCGGTCAATGTGTCCTGGTCGAAACAGTGCTTGAGCACCAGCCGTGCAGAGAAGAACCGGTCCACCGCGCCGGTGACGGTGAAATAGAACATCTGCGGGTCGACAGGGCGGAAGGCGCCGGCCCGAACCCCGTCGCCGATCAGCTGTTCGTAGGCGCGATACATCGGCGAGAGGTAGTTGTCGGCGATGCGGCGCGCTTCGGCATCGTCGCTTTCGCGCACCAGCCGCATGGTCAGCCGGTTGAGATAGGGCACGGCATAGAAGGTATCGACGACCTTGGAGATATGTCGCCGCAGCTTGGCCTCGGGCTCCCAGCCGTCCTTGGCCACCAGCGCGTCGACGCTACTGACGATGGCCTGCCAGTCGCGGTCGAGCAGGGCCTTCAGCAGCCCCGCCTTGTTGCCGAAGTAGTACTTGACCAAGGCCGAGTTCAGCCCCGAGCGCAGCGACAACTCCGATAGCGAGATGTCGACCACATCGCCTTCGCGCATGATCGCGCTCGCCGTCTCGAGCAGCTTGTCGCGCGCGCCCGGCGGGGCTGTGAGGTCGGCTTCGGCCAAGGCAGCTTATCTGGGGGCCATGCGGATGGCGCCGTCGAGGCGGACGTCCTCGCCGTTCCAGTAATCGTTCTCGATCATGGCAAGGGCGATGGCGGCATATTCCTCGGGCTTACCGAGACGCTTGGGGAACGGGACCGAGGCAGCCAGCGATTCCTGCGCCTTTTCCGGCAGCGACTTCATCAGCGGGGTCTCGAAGATGCCCGGCAGGATGGTGTTGACGCGGATGCCCTCGTTCATCAGGTCGCGCGCGATCGGCAGGGTCATGCCGACGACGCCGCCCTTCGAGGCCGAATAGGCGGCCTGGCCGATCTGGCCGTCTTCCGCCGCAACCGAGGCGGTGTTGATGATCACGCCGCGCTGGCCGAAATCGTCGATCGGGTCCGCCGTCACCATGCCCGCTGCCGACTTGGCGATGCAGCGGAAGGTGCCGATCAGGTTGAGCTGGACGATGAATGTGAAGGCATCGAGCGGGAAGTGCTTGACCGCGCCGGTCTCGCGATCGCGGCTGATGGTCTTGATCGCATTGGCGGTGCCGGCGCAGTTGACCAGGATCCGTTCCTGCCCGTGGGCGGCCCGCGCCTTGGCAAGGCCGGCGTCGACCGAGGCGTCGTCCATCACGTTAACTTCGCAGAAGATGCCGCCGATTTCCTTGGCCATGGCCTCGCCCTTCTCCTGCTGGAGATCGAAGATGGCGACCTTGACCCCCTTGGCGGCGAGCGCGCGGGCGGTGGCGGCGCCAAGGCCCGAAGCGGCGCCGGTGACGACCGCGGCGATGGAGGAATCGAGTTTCATGTCTGTTGCCTCATGCTTGGATAGGAGGCCGCGCGCGGCGGCAGGGTGGCGGATTTAATCAGCCGGTTAATCTCCCGGCAGCAGCCGGTCAATCGGGGAATGGCGGGGGAAGGTCTCTGCTGACAGTGTTGTAAGAAAGCCACAAGGCCGAAGAAATATTCGCGCGACAGACGATTACAATTGCGCTTGTCTACATCCCTGTCAATAAAACGTCATCGTGCAAGTCCGAAGCGTCCATTGTTTCGGGCCTGCGGGGGGCTACGAATCACTCGCCGCAAACGGGCGGGGGCACGCGGTCCGGCACCAGAATAGGGACTGAAACATGAACTCCAGCAAGATCAAGTCCGCCCTGCGCGGACATTCCGCAATTGTATCGGCGGCCGTGCTCGCCATGGCCGCGGTGTCCACGCCGGCCTTTGCCGAGGACGCGGCCGAAGCGGCGGCTTCCGATGCCGACTCGGCGGAAAATATCATTGTCGTCACCGGCACGCGCATCGCCCGGCCTGACCTCAAGTCGACAGTGCCGATCATTGCCCTTTCGGGCGAAGCGTTCGTCCAGCAAGGACACTCGAACGTTGGCGACGCTTTGAACGACTTGCCGCAGCTGCGTTCCACTCGTGGCCAGCAGAATCCCAACCTTGGCGTCGGCATCTCGGGCCTCAACCTGCTCGACCTGCGCGGCCTTGGCACGATTCGCACCCTGGTGCTTGTGAACGGCCGCCGCCATGTTGGCGCCGACATCCTCAACAACGCCGTCTCGGTCGACGTGAACACGATTCCGGCGAACCTTGTCGCGCGTACCGACATCGTCACCGGCGGCAACTCTTCGGTCTATGGCTCGGATGCCATCGCCGGCGTGGTCAACTTCGTGCTGCGCGAGAACTTCGAGGGGCTTGAAACCAACGGCAAGTTCGGCGTTTCGACGCCAGGCGGCTATGGTTTCAACTATAATCTGGACGCCATCTGGGGCAAGAATTTCGGCGACGGTCGCGGCAACATCACGCTTTCGGTCGACTATGCCCACCAGAACCGCGTCTATGCCTCGGATGCTCCCTGGGCCCGCCAGGTCGATGGCTTCTACGCCAGCGATCTCGATCCCGCCGGCCTTGCGCTCGGCAGCGACGGCATTCCCGACCGCGCCTATGGCCTCGACTTCCGCCAGGCGTCGATTCACGTGAATGGCCTGGTTCCGATCACCCAGCCCAGCGTGGGCAATGGCTGCGGCATTGGCATCAGCAACGGGGTCGTCCCCGGCACGCCGTTCAACTGCACATATATCTTCCAGAACAACGGATCCCTCTTGGCGCAGACGGGTAATCGCCTCGGCACTGGCGTAATCGGCTCGATTCTGGGCGGTAATGGCCAGACCGGGCGCGAAGGTGTGCTGTTCACGGCCCTGCCGCGCCAGGACCGCTACAACTTCAACATGCTCGGCCACTATGAGTTCTCCGAAGCATTCGATCTGTTCTGGGAAGGCAAGTACACCCGCATCGTCTCGTTCGGCGGCAACGCCGGCACGGCGAGCATCCAGGGCACTTTCGCGCAGTTCGACCTTCGCGAGCGCGTAAGGCTGGACAACCCCTACTTGACGGCTGACGCACGCAACCTGATCACCAATGCGATCATCACGTCGGGATGCAACCCCAGCTTGACTGCGGCCTGCAACATCGTCGGCGTTCCCTCTTCGTTGACCCGCACGACTTTCGGTAGCGGCACCCTTGGGACGCAAGGCATTGGCGGTCCGCTCAATGCGGACGACCTGGCGAAGATCGCCAATGGGTCCTATCGCTTCGTCATCGCCCGCAACCTCAGCGATCTGGGTGCACGCGACGAGCGGTTCCTGCGTCAGACCTATCGGGCTGTCGTCGGTCTTCGCGGCACCTTCCTCGATGACTGGAAGTATGAACTGGCCTTCAACTATGGCCGCTTCACCGAAAACACCGAAGCATCGGGCTATGTCGACAAGCAGCGCTTCATGCTGGCGCTGGATGCAGGTCGCAATCCGGTGACCGGCAACATCGAGTGCCGCGCCAAGTTCGATCCGAACTCGGCCGTCGCTTTCCCTGCCAGCACGGCTAATTCGGCCCGTTTGGCCGCCGATATCGCGGCTTGCGTTCCCTACAATCCCTTCGGCCAGGGCAACAACTCCGCCTCGATCAACTATTTCAGCGTGACCTATGGTAACAAGAGCGCGATGACCCAGACGGATATTTCCGGCTACATCGCGGGCAACACCAAGGGCTTCCTCAACCTGCCGGGCGGACCGATCGACTTCGTCATCGGTGGTGAATACCGGCGTGAGACGGCGCGCTACGAACAGGATGCCTTCGGCGCCTCGGGCAACACCAATGCCGTTGCCTTCGGCAACTTCCTGCCGCCGCCGTTCAAGGTGACGGAAGGTTTCGCCGAAATTCGCGTGCCGCTGTTCAAGAACCAGCCGTTCCTCGAGGAACTGACGCTGCGCGGCGCGGCCCGTGTTTCGGACTACAACAGCGGCGCCGGCACCGTCTGGACCTGGAATTTCGGTGGCGACTATTCGCCGATGGCCGGCCTGCGTTTCCGTGCCAATTACAGCAAGGCCGTTCGCGCGCCGAACCTGTCGGAAACCTTCGGCGAGCTGATCCCCAACTTCGCTCCGGGCTTCGTCGACCCTTGCTCGACCTCTCGCATCGGATCGGGCACCCAGTTCCGCGGGGCGAACTGCCAGGCCGATCTTGGCAACCTGTTGCAGAACGTCAGCAACAATGCCTATTCGCTGCCGATCCTTTCGGGTGTGAATCCGGACCTCGGCGCCGAAACGTCAAAGTCGCTGACCATCGGCATGGTGGCGCAGCCCAGGTTCATTCCCGGGTTGAGCCTGGCGGTCGATTACTATGACATCACCGTCAAGGGCGTGATCGTTGCGCTGAACGCGCAGACCATCGCCAACTCGTGCTATGATCAGCCGACTCTCAACAATCCGTTCTGCGGGCTGTTCAGTCGCGTTCGTTCGGGCACCGGGCCGTTCGGCGAAGTTCCGGGCAATATCCAGGGTAACACTCTGGTCAGCGCCCCGTTCAACTTTGCCAAGCGGGCTCGCCGCGGCATCGACGTCCAGCTGGATTATTCGCGCAGCCTGGGCAACGATTTCCGCATCAAGGCCAACTTGATCTACACCCACTCGCTCAAGAACAGCAACTACGAGAACCCGGCCCTGCCCGATTTCGAAAACCGCATCCTTGGCGAACTGGGCGATCCAAGCAACGAGTTCCGGGCTTCGGTGGACGTCTCGAAGGGTCCGTTCACCTTTGGCTGGGAGGTGCATTACATCGGGCCGATGTGGATCAATGCCTTCGAAGACTACAACCCGCTGCAGGATCGCCTGGCGCAGGACGCGGACTATGCCACGGTTTCGCAGTATCCCAAGGTATTCTACCACGATTTCCGCTTCGAATGGGACATGGAGAAGTCCGGCTTCGCCAAGAACTTCATGCTCTATGCCGGCGTGGACAACCTGTTCAACGTGACCCCGCCGCTGGGTACGACCGGCACGGGCGAGCGTCTTGCCGGCGGCGGCAACGGCAGCCCGATCTATTCGGTTCGTGGCCGCCAGTTCTACGCCGGTTTCCGGGCGAAGTTCTGATTTCGTCGCGCCAATGCGAAAACGGGGGGCGGGAAGAGCAATCTTCTCGCCCCTTTTTCTTTTCGCAGCCGCAGGAGTAAGCTGGTTCGATGAACGGGCCACACACAACCGATGCCGCCTCGCGCGCCGAAACGCTGGCGATGCAGGGCCGCGTGACCGAGGCATTCGAGCTGCTGACCCGGGCCGAGGGTGAGGGCGACGCCCTGGCCGCACTGACTCTTGCCGACTGGCGGATGTCCGGCGGCCTGATCCGCCGCGATCTTGACGAAGCGCGCCGGCTTTTTGGCAGGGCCGCCGAACTTGGCATCGACGAAGCCGAGCCCATCTACATCGCCATGCTGGCGAATGGCGCGGGAAATACCGGCCGGCACTGGCGGGAGGCCCTGGAGCGAACCCGGGCCCGTGCCGCGCGCGATCCCCTGGCGCGCAGGCAAGTCGCGCTGCTCGAAGCAATGGAACTGGACCAAGAGGGCGATCCGCTGACTGTGCCCAGGCGGGACGAGATTCATCGTGCCCCCCTGATCGAGCGCCTGCCCGGCTTCCTGACGCTGGACGAGTGCCGTTACATTGCCGAACTATCCGTGCCCCGGCTTGCGCCCGCAGTGGTGATCGATCCAGGCACGGGCAGGCAAATGCTGGATCCGGTGCGCTCCGCGCTGAGCGTCGGGTTTCCATTCGTCGATGAGGACCCGGTGCTCCATGCGATCAACAGGCGTATCGCCGCCGCCACGCAAATACCTTGCGGGCGCGGCGAGCCCATGCAGGTGCTGAGCTACGAGGCCGGGCAGGAGTACAAACTGCACAGCGATACGCTGCCCGGCGGAGAAAATCAGCGCGTCGCGACGTTCCTCGTCGCGTTGAGCGAAGGCTACGTCGGCGGGGAAACCAGCTTTCCCCGGCTGGGGCTGGAACTGGCGCACCGGACGGGCGATGCGCTGTTCTTCGTCAATACCGACCAGGCCGGCCGGCCCGACGAGGGCATGTGGCACGCCGGGCGTCCTGTAACGCAAGGGCGCAAGCTCCTGCTGTCGCAATGGATCCGGGCTCGACCACTGGACCTTTCCGGTCCGCCGGGACGGCCGTTCTGAGCCGTGCCGGCTGAGCGCCTTCAGGCGACCGAAATCGCCAGCCCGCCATCTCCCTCGTCGATCCTGACCGTCGAACCGTCCGCAATCTCGCCGCCCAGCAGCTTTTCGGCCAGCGGGTCCTGCAGGTAGCGTTGCACCGCGCGCTTGAGTGGACGCGCGCCATATACCGGATCGTAGCCAACCCGGCCCAACCAGCGTTCCGCCGCGTCGGAGAGCTCGAGCGCGATCTTGCGGTCCTTGAGCAGGCTTGCCACCCGCGCGACCTGGATCTTGACGATCGGGCCCATGTGCTCCTGCCCCAGCCGGTGGAACAGCACGATCTCGTCGAGCCGGTTGAGGAACTCGGGGCGGAAATGGCCGCGAACGATCTCCATCACCTGCGGCTCGACCTTGTCGACGTCTTCGCCCTCGGCCAGGCCTGCAAGGAACTGGCTGCCAAGGTTGCTGGTGAGGATGATCAGGGTGTTGGTGAAGTCCACCACCCGGCCCTGGCCATCGGTCAGCCGCCCGTCGTCGAGCACCTGGAGGAGGACATTGAACACGTCGGGGTGCGCTTTCTCGACCTCGTCGAACAGCACCACCTGATAGGGCCGGCGCCGCACTGCCTCGGTCAGAACGCCGCCTTCGTCATAGCCGACATAGCCC
>JAYRPK010000166.1:0-12677 GCA_041911195.1 Novosphingobium sp.
CTTCCATCCCTACCTCGCCTACAACCAGGTCAACCAGCGCTTCCTGCCCTGGGGCGACCGGCACGACATGTGCACCATGGAAGTCTTCTACCTCACCCCCTTCAAGGGCGAGCGCCCGCCGCCGGCGAAGATCACGTTCCTCGAGGCAGACCAGTCGTTCCTCGACGCGCCCGAGCTGGGCGCGGCGGGAGCGCTGATCGCGCAGGACGAATGGAACCTGGAAAAAGTTCAGAAGGGGATGCATACCCTGCGCAAGAACAAGCCGGGGCTGACCATGGGTGTCTACCAGCACAGCCAGGTGCGGCACTTCCACAATGTATATGAGCGGTATCTGGGGCTTTGAGGTGATCGGAGCGGACACTACTCCACCAATTCTTACTTTCCCGTCCCGTCCTTTTCGAAGCTGATCGTCTTGCAACCAACCTCGCGGGTCGGGCGAAAGCCCCACAAAGCGATTTGCCGGATCGGCCAGCGCCACGCCTCGAATACCGGTATTCCCGGTGAAAGCGAGCAGACACTGGTTCGCTGGGCGTTGCCCATTCCAACCACGGCCAAGGCGGCGTAATCGAGCATTTCCGGGCGGCGGTTGAGCACTTCCATAATGAGGTTGCCTTGGTCGAAGGCATGCACGATGACGCGTAACTCACCGTCTGTGGGTTCAGGCGGGTCGCCACTGTTACCAGCCTTCACCAGTTGAGGAATTAGCCCGCCGCCGCGATCGACCAATCGGATTATGATCCAATCGCCTGGCACCAGGAGCAAGTTGTCGTGTACCACCCATGGCAGCTGTTGATTGATCGGCAGCAAGGTTTCCTTGCCTGCAGCATCCTGCACACGAACATCGCCAACTTGCCGGCAAGCTTCGGCCTTAACGCAAGGGTCCTCGCTCTGGTCAGCAAGCGTGGCCATTGCCATCAGGAGCCAAGCAATCATCGTTCCCCCTGTCGTTCAGATGATGAGAATTGCGGGCCCTGCTACCTGATTCTGTCGACCATAGCGATTTTCCTCACTGCCCGGGCGAAAGAGTAGTCGATTCTGCCGGATGGCCAAACGACGGTTGATTCCGCCCTGCTCCCTCGCCACAACAGCGCGCAAAGGCATTGGGAGTGGATGCAAATGTTGATCAATAACCAGCCCGAAAAGTGGGACATCGAAGTCGATCTCGTATCGATCGGCTCGGGCATCGGCGGGCTTTCGGCGGCGATCACCGCGCACGACAACGGGCTGAAGGCCATGGTGCTGGAAAAGTCCGAGCAGGTCGGCGGGGTGACTGCCCTGTCGCAGGGGCAGGTCTGGATTCCCGGCAACCATCATGCCGCCGAGATCGGCGTGGAGGATTCGGCCGAAAGCGGCTTCCGCTACCTGCAGCGCCTGTCGATGGGCTATGGCGAGGACACGGCAATCCTCAACTTCACCACCCACGCGCGGGTGGCGCTCAAGTATTTCGAGGACAACGCAGGTCTTCGCATGTTCGCGATCCGCGGCTGCCCGGACTATTATTATGGCCTCACCAACGACAGCGTTTCCGAAGGCCGCCTGATCGAGGTCGAGCCTTTCCCCGGCCAGACCTTGGGCGAATGGCAGCCCAAGACCCGCCTATCACCGCAGGTGCCCTATGGCCTGACCACCCAGGACATTGCCAATGCCGGCGGCCTTTCGGCCATGATGCACTGGGACTACGAGTTGATGGGCCAGCGCATCGCCGATGACCACCGCTGCGCCGGCTCCGGCCTGGCTGCCTACTTCGTCAAGGCAGTGATCGACCGTTCCATCCCGATGGAAACCGGCGTCGATGTGAAGGAGCTGATCGGCGACGGCCAGCGCGTGATCGGCGTGCGCGCGGTGAAGGACGGCAAGGACATCTACATCAAGGGCAGCAAGGGCGTCGTCGTCGCGGTCTCCAGCTATGAGCGCAACCAGAAGCTGGAAAAGACGCTGGGCACCGTGCTCGAGAGTGAATCGATGCTGTTTACCGCGATCAACGGCTCCAACATCAAGCTGGCCGGGCCCTTCGGCGCGCAGGTCGCGCGGGTGCCGGAAATCTCGATGGCGGGCTTTGCCGTCCCCGGCGAGGAGACCGACGAGGGCCAGCAGGTGTGGCGCAGCTGCATGCCGATCATCGGCCTGCCGCACCACATCGTCGTCAACCAGACCGGCAAGCGCTTCGGCAACGAGAGCTTCTACCGCAGCTTCTACTACAAGACCGACCACATCGAGGGGATGAACCAGACCCATCCCAATTTCCCCTGCTGGATCGTCATCGACAGCCAGGCGCGCGACAAATACGCCTTCATGTCGATCATGCCGCAGCAAGACTGGCCGGAAGGCTTCGGCCACGTCGCCGACACCCTCGAGGAACTGGCCGACAAGGCCGGGATCGACAAGCAGGGGCTGGTCGAGACGGTCAAGCGGTTCAACGAGAATTCCGAGAAGGGTATCGACCCCGATTTCAACCGCGGCCAGCAGCCGTGGGGCAACTGGATGACCGGCGACCCGCGCCAGAAGCCCAACGCCAACCTCGGCCCCTTGGTCAAGGCACCGTTCTATGCGGTGAAGCTCAGCCGCATGGGCGCCACCGGCATTCCCGCCGCCGGGCTAAAGATCGATCGCAACGCCAATGTGGTCGGCTGGGACGACGAGCCGATCCCGGGGCTCTATGCCGCTGGCAATTCGGCCGCGCGCATGGAGAGCGGTGCGGTGATGCAGAGCGGCGTCTCCAACGCGCGCGGCATGACCTATGGCTACCTTGCGGGGCTCCATGCGTCGGGCAAGCCGAGCCAGCTGCTGGACAAGGCGATTGCGGAGGTGGGGGGCTGAGGCGGGGCGTCAGCCCCGCGGCGTCTCGTATTCGATGACGGTGAAGGCGGGATTGTCGGCGCTGGCGAACAGGGCATTGCCGCTTTCGCGGATGGCGGGCACCAGAGGACTGGCCATGAAGTCCTTCATGTCGGCGGCCATGTCCTCCGCGCTGTCCCACCACAGTTCCATGATGACGTCGAAGTCCAGTTCCTTGACCTCGCCGGTCAGCGGGTTCTTCAACGGTTGCACATAGCGGCGCATGTAGCGCTTGGCGCGCAGGAACACGTTCTCGCCGATCTTGACGTGGCCGTTCTCGTAGCGGTCGATGAATTCGTCCATCGTCATGCCCGGCTTGCGCTTCATCAGGCCGATCTGCTTGTACATGGTTCCTCTCCTTATTTCGCCGCAGCCGCGCGCGAGCGGATGAATTGCCTGACATCGGCAAGCTGGGCATCGGTGAACTCCGGGAACTCGGGCATGCCGTTGGGCTTCAGACCGCCGCCCTGGACCACTTCCTTGAACGCATCCGCGGACAGCACGATTCCCGATCGTCGCAGGTCCGGCCCGGCCCCGCCGGGCATGGCGAGGAAGCCGTGGCAGACCGAGCAATGCATGCCGAAGGTCATGGCGCCGCGATCTTCCATGGCCTGGTCCGCCCTGTAATCCGCGCCGGCCGAGATCGGCGGAGGCATGTCCCGGCGCAAAGGCAAACGCGCCCTGCCGCCGATCGCGAAAGTCAGCACCCGGCGTGAGATCGTGCGGTAATCGATGGGAAAACCGGCATGCTCCACGCCCGAGAAATTGGTGTGGCCGCTCGTCCCGGTGAGCACCGTGACATATTGCCTGCCGTCGACCGAATAGGAGATCGGCGGGGCGAAGATCGCGGCGCGGGACGGGAAGGACCAGAGCAGGCGGCCGCTGTCGGCGGCATAGGCGTTGAACTTACCATCGACCTGGCCCTGGAACACCAGGTTCCCGGCCGTGGCCATGACGCTGCCGCCTTCGGTGCCCGGCGTGGCGCGCGACCAGACGGCCCGCTGCGCCACCGGATCCCAGGCGACGAGCCGACCGGTCTTGTTGAGCGGATCGGGCAGCTCAGGCAGCGAAATCATTGTCGCCGCCTGCATGGTGCCGATGGGGCTGGTCTTGCGCCAGGCATCGCCTTCCACGCCGAAATCCTGCCAGTTCATCGCCCGCTCGATTACCGGCACATAGACCAGCCGGGTCCGCGGACTGAAGGCCATCGGATACCAGTTGTGCGCGCCATTGCCGCTGGGCCACATGGTGAAGGTCGTGCCGCCGGGATAGCGCGCCGCCGGATTCTCGACCGGGCGGCCAGTGGTGAGATCGATCTTCTCGGCCCAGTTGGCCCGGGCGATCTTTTCCGCCGAAATCAGTTCGCCGTTGATCCGGTCGATGACGTAGAAGAAGCCGTTCTTGGGCGCAGTCATCAACACCTTGCGCATGCGCCCGCCGATGGTCAGGTCGGCGAATTGCATGTCCATCGACGCGCCCCAATCCCAGGTTTCGCCGGGATTGACCTGGTAGTGCCACTTGTAGGCGCCGCTATCGGCATCGAGCGCGACGATCGAAGCCAGGTAGAGATTGTCGCCCTTGCCCTGGCTCCTGACCTTGTGGTTCCACGGGCTGCCGTTGCCGACGCCGACGAACAAGGTGCGGGTATCGGGATCGTAGGAAAATGCATTCCAGGCCGTGCCGCCGCCGCCCAGCTTCCACCATTCGCCGAACCAGCTCTTCGCGGCGCGCTCCTGCGAACTGTCCTCGAAGCCCTTCGCCGGATCGCCGGGCACGGTGTACCACCGCCACAGCAGCTTGCCCGTATTGGCGTCATAGGTGCTGACATAGGCGCGCACCGGGCCAAAGTCCGCTCCGCCGAAGCCGATGATCACCTTGCCGTCGAACACGCGCGGCGCACCGGTGATATAGGTGGGATCGCCGTCTTTCAGGGTCTGCTGGCTCCACAACTGCTTGCCGGTCTTCGCGTCGATCGCGATCAGCCTGCCATCGACGGTGCCGACGAAGATCTTGTCCTGCCACCAGGCAATGCCGCGCGTGCCCCAGGCAAGCCGCATGCGCTGGCTGCCCGGCTGGGCCCAGGTCTGCGGATCGAACTCCCACAGCTGCTTGCCGGTGCGGGCATCCAGCGCGCGCACCAGGGAGTAGCCGCTGACCACGTAAAGAACGCCATTCACCGCCAGCGGCTGGCTGACCGAAGCGCCCGGCGGCAGCTCGAACGACCAGGCAAGACCGAGCTGGCGCACGTTGGTCGCATTGATCTGCTCAAGCGGGCTGTAGTGCTGCTCGCCATATGTGCGCCCAGGGGCAGCCCAGTCGGCCCCGCCGCTGCCATCACGCAGCAGGGCATCGGGCGCGGCGCCGCTTTCGGCATAGACCGCTCCGGCCAACAGCGCGGCCGCCCCCATTGCCGCAGCGATCCACCTGCCCTTCATGCGCAAATCCTCTCCCGCCATTTTGTCGCTGCATCTCACGGCTTGGGCGCAGGTGCAAGGAGAGGTGCTTGACGCCCCGGCCGTTCTGCTCTGTAGCCCCGCCATGCCTCACCAACCCCTGGCCGGACGCCGCGTCATCGAACTGGGCACCATGGTTGCTGCCCCCTTTGCCACCCATATCCTCGCCAACCTGGGCGCGGAGGTGATCAAGATCGAGCCGCCTTCGGGCGATACCACCCGCGCCCTGGTGCGCGGCGGGCCTTCGGGCACGCTGATCGCCTACAGCCATTCCAAGCGGGCGATCTGCATCGACCTGACCACGCCCGAGGGCAAGGACGTGTTCCAACGGCTGGTGAAGACCGCCGATGTGGTGATCCACAACCTTGCCCCCTCGGCCTCACGCAAGCTGGGCGTCACGGCCCAGGATTGCCACGCAGTCAATCCCGCGCTGATCCATTGCCACATCAAGGGCTATGCCCACGGGCCCCAGGCCGACGACCTCGCCACCAACCCGGTGGCCGAAGCGGCGACCGGGGTGATGGACGATCACCGCATCAATGGGCGACCGAGCCGGCTTGGCCCCAGCTATCACGACCAGTTCGCCGGAACCTATGCGGTGATCCGGGTGATGGCGGCCATGCTCGACCCGAATGCATCGGAGGAAGCACGGAGCATCGAGATCGGCCTGTACGAAACCGGCCTCCACCTCGCGGCGCGCGATCTGGCGGGCGTCCAGCTCAAGACGCAATTGCTGGGGCGGCCGGAAAAGGAAGCCGGCGGCGAGTTCGCCATGCCCGGCTATGGCTCCTACGAGACCAGCGATGGCCGCTGGGTCTACCTGCTGGTGCTGACCGATGCGCACTGGGCCAAGCTGACCCGGGCGCTCGCCATGCCGGAAGCGGAGGACGAGGCGCTGGCGAAACTGCGCGAGCGCAAGAAGCAGCGCGACCGGGTGGAAGAGGCTGTGCGCAAGGCAGTAGGCGCGCTAACCTACGAGGAGGCCGAGGCCAAGCTGCAGGCGGCGGGGTTGGGCTTTACCGAAGTCATGCCGCTCGAACGCGTGCTCGAAAAGCCGCAGGCGCGGGCCGAGGGCAAGTTGCGCGAGCTGGACTGGCGCGGACTCCATTTCGAAGTACCGGAATTTCCCGGCCAGCACGATATAGCCCCCAACCGCCCGCCGCCCGAACTGGGCGAGCATTCGGGCGAAATCCTGCGCGAGCTGGGCTTCGGCGAGGCGCAGGTGGCGGACTTGCTGGAAAGCGGAGCGATCGAAGCGCTCGATCCAACGAAGTTCGCCTGGGCGCCGGTACGGGACAAGGGTTGAATCACCTGCTCATTGAATGAACGGCACAAAAAAAGGGGCCGGAGCGGCTGGCTCCGGCCCTTTGAGTTTATGTTCGCAGGAGGAACATCGGGAGGCGGGACCGAGGGGGAGGAAAGGGGAGGAAACCCCGGCCCCGCCAAGTTCTGGGAAAGCGCTCAGTAGTTGTAGGCGCGCTCCCCGTGTTCGGTGAGATCGAGGCCTTCGCGCTCGGCGTCTTCCTTGGGACGCAGGCCGAAGATCTTGTCGATGGCGAAGAACAGCACCGCCGAGACACCGCCCGACCAGACCAGCGTCAGGGCCACGGCCTTGAGCTGGGTGAGCAACTGGGCGCCCATGTCGTACTTGCCGGCAACGGCAGGGAACACGGTGTAATCGAAGAAGCCCTGACCGCCGAGCGCCGGATCCGCCACGATGCCGGTGGCAATGGCGCCGACGATGCCGCCGATGCAGTGCACGCCGAAGACGTCCAGCGTATCGTCGTACTTCAGCTTGTTCTTCACGTAGGAGACGAAGAAGTAGCAGACCGGCGAGACGAAGAGACCAAGGTAGATCGAGGTCATCGGCGTGGCGAAGCCCGAAGCCGGCGTGATCGCGACCAGGCCGGCGACGGCCCCGGTGGCGGCGCCCAGCATGGAAGGCTTCTTGTGGTGGATCTGCTCGACCACGCACCAGGACAGCGCGGCGGCGGCAGTGGCGACGAAGGTGTTGATGAAGGCCACCGCGGTGACGCCATTGGCTTCCAGGTTGGAGCCGGCATTGAAGCCGAACCAGCCCACCCACAGCAGCGAGGCGCCGATCATGGTCATGGTCAGCGAGTGCGGCGGAGTGGCTTCCTTGCCGAAGCCGACGCGCTTGCCGATCATCAGGCAGCCCACCAGCCCGGCGATGCCGGCATTGATGTGGACCACGGTGCCGCCGGCGAAGTCCAGCGCGCCCATGCCCCAGAGCAGACCCGTATCCGTCGGCGCATCGGCGAGGAAATCGGGGCCGGCCCAATACCACACCATGTGTGCGATCGGGAAATAGGCGATCGTCAGCCACAGCACCATGAACAGCATCAAGGGCCAGAACTTCACGCGTTCGGCAAAGGCGCCGACGATTAGCGCCGGCGTTATGCAGGCAAAGGTCATCTGGAAGACGACGAAGACGAATTCAGGCAGGTAGACGTTGTTCGAGAAAGTGGCGGCATAGGTGCTCGCCGAAACGCCGGACAGGAACGCCTTGTCGAACCCGCCGACCAGCGACGGGGCGAACGAATTGGTGCTGGTGAAGGCCATGGTATAGCCCCAGCCCACCCAGACCAGCGCGGCGATGCTCACGATCATGAAAACCTGCATCAGCACGCTGAGCATGTTCTTGGTGCGCACCAGGCCGCCATAGAACAGGGCCAGCGCCGGCACGCTCATCATCAGCACCAGGACCGATGAGACGAGCATCCAGGCGGTATCGCCCTTGTTGACCATGGTCGCCATCTGTTCGACCGTCGGGGCCTTGACCGGGCCATCGGCCCAGGCGGCGGAAGCGGCGAACAGCGACGCGCCGAGGCCGCCCGCGCCGTAGACTAGCTTGCGGATCATGTTCATGTCCCTCTGTTTGCGCGCGCCGGTCACAGCGCGGTGTCCCCGGTTTCGCCGGTGCGAATGCGGGTGGCGGAAGCGAGATCGAGCACGAAGATCTTGCCGTCGCCGATCGCTTCGGTGCTGGCCGATTGCTGGATGGTCTCGACCACCCGCGCCGCGAGATCGTCGCTGGCGGCGACTTCGATCTTCACCTTGGGCAGCATATTGGTCGAATATTCCGCGCCGCGGTAAATCTCTGTCTGGCCCTTTTGCCGTCCGAAGCCCTTGACCTCGGAAACCGTCATGCCCGAGACACCGATGGCGCCAAGCGCCTCGCGCACTTCGTCGAGCTTGAAGGGCTTGATGATGGCGATGATGAATTTCATGCCTGTCCCCTGCGAAAAATGCCGGCACCGCGCCGGCTGGCAGGTTCTTCGCAAGGGGTGTGCCAATTTACCTTTTGGCAGGGATTCCAGCCGGATCGGAAAATGCTGCAAATGCGAACGGCACCTGCAGCGCCCGATTCATGGGCATGTGCCTAAAATTTAGGCATCTCCAGCCGGGCCACGACCGGCAAGTGATCCGACGCACGCCCGGCAAGCGCGCTGTGGTGCACCCGGCTTTCGACGATCCGCCATTCGGGCGATGCGACCACGCGGTCGAGCTGGGCCACAGGCCGGCGCGAGGGGAACGAGCGCCCCGGTGACAGCACGCGCCAATGATGAGCGAATTCGCGCAGAGCGCCGCCATGGCGGGCCCATTCGTTGAGATCGCCCATCAGCACGGTGGGGAAGGCGGCGGGGCAATCCGCCAGGTGCTGCAGGATGGATCGGACCTGCTGGCGCCGGCGCAGCCCCGAGAGATCGAGGTGCATGCCCACAACCCGCAGCCGGCGGCCACCTGCAACCAGGTCGGCACGCACCGCGCCCCGCGGTTCGAGCGTAGGCAGCGGGACGATCGCGGAATCGGCGACGACAATATGGCGGCGCACCAGCAGGGCATTGCCATGCCAGCCGATGGAATCGGGCTTCCCCGCGAATGTCACCGGCTTGTAGGAAGTATGGCTTTCGATGGCGGAGAGCGGCAGTGCGCTGGCCCTGCTGCCGAACCTGCGGTCCGCCTCCTGCAGCGCCACGACGTCCGCGTCGATTTCGCGCAGCACGGCAATGATCCGGTCCGGGTCGCGCCTGCGGTCGAGCCCGATGGCCTTGCGGATGTTGTAAGTGGCGAAAGTCAGTTCCATCGGCCATGATCGCCTATCCGCCGCTCGCCTCGCGGGCAAGGCGCGCTTGCCTCTGGCGGCGCAATGTCCCACAAGCACGGCATGGAGGCGGGCGCGGCAGGGACAGCGGCAAGGCGGCCGGGCGTGGTGCTGGCCATGCTCATCCTGGTCTATGCCTTCAATTTTCTCGACAGGCAGATTCTCTCGATCCTGGCCCAGCCGGTGAAGGCCGACCTCGGCTTCACCGACACGCAGATGGGCGCGCTGGGCGGCCTCGCCTTCGCGCTGTTCTATTCGACCATGGCGATCCCGCTTGGCGTGCTGGCCGACCGGACCAGCCGTTCGGGCATCATCGGCATCAGCCTGGTGGTATGGAGCATGTTCACTGCGCTTTGCGGCATGGCCGGCAATTTCATGCAGATGTTCCTGTTCCGGCTGGGCGTAGGCATCGGCGAGGCAGGCGGCGTCGCACCCAGCCACGCGCTGATTACCGGCAGCTTTCCGCCCGAGCGGCGCGCGAGGGCGATTTCGATCTATTCGCTGGGCATTCCGCTTGGCACGGCGGCCGGCGCCTTTTTCGGCGCGGCGATCGCCCAGGCCGTCAACTGGCGCGTGGCCTTCATCGTGCTTGGCCTCGCGGGCATTGTCGCGGCCATCCCGTTCCGCATGATCGTGCGCGATCCGCCGCGCGAGCCAGGCGAGGCCACGCCGGCCCTGGCGGTATTCGGCCGGCTGGCGCGCATGCCGGTGTTCTGGCTGCTGGCTGCCGGGGCGGCGCTGGGTTCGATACCGGGATATGGCCTGGCCTTCTGGATTCCGGCCTGGCTGCAACGCAGCCTTGAGCTCGACCTGGTGACGACTGGGCGCTTCGTCGGCGCGCAGGCGCTGTTTGCCGGATGCATCGGCCTGCTTGCGGGCGGATACCTCGCCGACCGGCTGGGTCGCAGCGACCGGGCCATGTTCGGCAAGCTGCCGGCGATCGGTTACGCATTGTGCGTTCCCGCCTTCGCCGCAGCCTTTTCCACCTCAGCCCCCATGGCGGCCTTTGCCTGGCTGCTGTTGCCGACCGCCTTTTCCTATGTCTGGATCGGCCCGGTAGTGACCGCAGTGCAGCACCTCGTCGATCCGCGAGACCGGGCGACGGCTTCGGCCTGCTTCCTGTTGCTCAACAACGGTGTCGGCATCGGACTGGGCGCCCTGGTCATCGGACGGTTCAGCGATACACTCACCCCGGCCTTGGGCGAGGACGCCTTGCGCGTGGCGATGCTATGGTCGCTGGCAGGCTATGCGCTGGCCGCGGTGTTGATGCTGGCCGCCGCCCCGCGCCTGCGGCGCGCCTGGCGCGATTAACCCGGAATATAGCGATCGGTCGGCCGGGTAGGCAGGCCGTCGATGCTCCTGTCGCGCGCGCCATACTTGGCGGCCCAGGCCTCCGGATCCTGGCCGGTGTGATATTTGACCAGGGTGTCGCGGTGCCGGTCATGGTGCATGATCGGCACGCCCCAGCCGCAACTGGTCTGTACGCTTTCGACCGACACATCGAATATCTGCCTCGTGCCGGGCAGCAGAGTGAAGTGCGCGGCCAGCTCGTCCCATTCGGCATCGGCGGGCAACACCGGCTTGCCCCGGCCATAGATGCGCAGGATCAGCGCAGGTTGTTCGAAATTGCACATCATGATGGTTATGCGCCCGTCGGCCAGCAGGTGCGCGTTGGTCTCGTTCCCGGACCCGCCAAGATCGAGATAGGCGACGCGGCTGGGCGAAAGCGCCTTGAAGCTGTCGGCCAGGCCCTTGGGGCTGAGGTTGATCCGGCCCTCGCTGGCGGCAGTCGCGACGAAATAGACTCCCTGCCGTTCGATCATTGCAAGGTGGTCGGGGTTGAGCGTTTCGGTGAAATCGGCCATGCCCCCGGTTACGGCGCTCGGGCCGGGGCGGCAAGCAAAAGACAGGGAGAAGGAACAATGTCGCTGAAGGTCATCGGGGCTGGCTTTGGCCGCACCGGCACGCTGTCGCTCAAGACCGCGCTCGAAGCGCTGGGGTTCAATCCCTGTTACCACATGACGGAAGTGATAGAACATCCCGAGCACGTCGGCTTCTGGAACCGGGCGATCGACGGCGAGATCAGCGACTGGCACGAAGTCCTAGGCCAATATGGCGCAACGGTCGATTGGCCGGCCTGCCATTTCTACGAAGAGCTCGCCCACTTCTATCCCGATGCCAAGGTCGTCCTCTCCGTGCGCGATCCGGACCGCTGGTTCGACAGCATGGACGAGACCATCCTCATGATGGCCAAGCAACAAGTCCAGAACCAGGCCCAGGCAACGCCTCCGCCCGATGGCGGCATGACGAAGTTCGGCGGCCTGATCTATGAACAGACCTTCCAGTTGGATTTCAGCAGGCAGAACGTCATTGCCGCCTTCGAGCGGCACAACGCGGAAGTCATGCGGCGAATCCCGGCCGAACGGCTGCTGGTTTACGAAGTTTCGCAGGGCTGGGAACCGCTTTGCGCGCATCTTGGCGTGCCGGTGCCCGACGTTCCCTTCCCGCGCGTCAACGATCGCGAGGAATTCAAGACGCATTCGCGCAGGGCCCAGGAAGCGGGCCTCTAATTCGCGCCTAGTGCCTGTTCCACTTACGTGGAAGCGGCGCCGGCCCCCTCCCCCTCCCGGCCACCCAGAGCATACAATTCCGTTGGGTGGCCGGGAGGGGGAGGGGGCCGGTGCCGCACCTGTTTCAGTTTAGCTGAAACAGAGTCTAACGCTCCTTGGTGGCGTTGAACGCCAGTTCCGGGTTTTTTTCCTGCTGGTAGCCCACATCCCAGGCGCTGCGCGCCAAGAACACCGGATCGCCATCACGGTCCTTGGCGAGGTTCGACTTGTTGAAGTCGGCGAATTGCCTGAGCGCCGCGTCGTCACCTTTCAGCCAGCGCGCGGTATCGAACGGGGCAGGCTCCAGCACGGCCTCGACCTTGTATTCCGCCTCCAGCCGCGAGATCAGCACCTCAAGCTGCAACTGCCCGACCACGCCGACGATCCACTGCGAGCCGATCTCCGGATAGAACACCTGGATCACGCCTTCTTCGGAAAGGTCGTCGAGCGCCTTGCGGAGCTGCTTGGTCTTGGTCGGGTCCTTGAGCGCTACGCGGCGCAGGATTTCCGGGGCGAAGTTGGGCAGGCCGGTGAAGCGGATCTTGTTGGTCTCTGACAGGGTATCGCCAACCCTGAGCGTGCCGTGGTTCGGGATGCCGATGATGTCGCCGGCTTCCGCCGTGTCGGCGATCTCGCGGTCCTGGGCGAAGAACA